>CBDUCU010000473.1:0-3638 GCA_965365725.1 uncultured bacterium
CGTTTCTGATGCCCAACGTGGCGGGCAATTACGCCGACACATACTTTCATCTCGACGCGAAGAATTTCATCAACAAGCTCAGGTTTTACGCGCGCATGACGGCGCAGTATGCGCCCGTCTTCGTGGTCGGCGTGGTGGGTCTTATCTTTTACGCGCGCGAGTTTCGCAAAGAGAAGTTCTTTATGCTCGCGCTTGTCGTCGTGCTTGTCGCTTACCTGCTCAATATTGATGCAGACGGCGGATGCCAGTACGGGCCGCGCTATCTTTTGCCGGCGATGCCTTTTGCGTGTCTCGGACTTGTCGGTTTTGCTTATCTCAAGCACGCATCGCTCAAGTTTTTGACGACGCTCTTAATCTTTGCAACGGCGCTCGTTTCTTTCGTCGTCAATCTGCTGGGCGCAGCGCACGGCAGCATGTACTGCGACACTGCGCGACATGCCTTCTGGCCGTACCTCTCGTCCGTCATGCGTGCAGAGACGCGCGCCTACCCGCTCGCCGCGTGGCTCTTCGTGCCATTGATACTTTCTTTGTCGCTTTTCATTTACGCCGTTTTCGTTTCGTCCCGCGATCATGCGTAGATTATTGAAGCGCGTGGCTAATGCGCTCGGTAGAGATAGATCGTTCCGCCGAAAACGGCTTCGGGTTGGCGCGTGCGATATTCGGCCAGGTAGTTGACGCGTTCTTCTTCCGTCAGATGACGACCGCCTTCGGGCGTGACGGCGTTGGTCGAGCCGTTCAAGAAACTTGCGCCGATGGCGATGTAGCGCGTCTCAGGAATGACGCGGCCCGGTTTCGGAAAGACTTCGTGATACGCGATGCCGTAGAGCGTAAGCGTTCCCCACCCGCCCGAGAGCGCGCCGCGCACGTCCGTCTCGCCACGCGCGCGAAGGTATGCGGACAGCTCCTGCGCATCGTCGCCCCATTCGACGTTTGAGTCCGACAGATACCACCAGCGCGGATGCTTCGAGGCCAGCTCGTTCATGTAAGGCACATAGTCCGGATAAGCGCGCCACACAGAGAGCGTCGTCCAACCAAACATCAGGACGACGAGCGCAATCATGCCTGCACGCGCGCGTTTGACCGAAAGCAGGCGGTCGAGCAGCGCGCCCGCCGCAATAAAGAGAAAAGGGAAGGCGGGCAAAAGATGCCGGATGCCGATATTGATGCGGCCCGACATCGAGAGCGCGAGATAGACCGCTAAAGGAGCGAGCACCGCGAGAAAGCGCAGATCGCGCCGCGCGAAAAGCCGCCACGCGCCCCATCCGAGCGCGGCAAGCGTCAATATCAGAAAGGGAAGCGTCGTCTTCAACGCAAACGCGACGGGAAAGTAGTACCACCAGCCCTCTTTGCTATACATGCCGAGAAGAGAGGAAGGGTGTCCGTGCCGGTTGTGCAAAGCGACGTTGTAGAAGCCGAACATAAAATAGGTCGGCAGCACGTAAGAGCCTGTCCGAAAGGTCTTCATCAACGCGTTGAAATTCTCAGGCGACTGCGTTTTGACCCACTCGACATCGGGCGGCGTGACGGGCGGGCGTTTGAAATAATAGGTCGCGTTGATGACAAAGAGCGCGACCAGAAAAGCCATCCCCGCATGCAGCGCGACGCGCCCGCGCCTTTCACCAAACCGCGTCGCAAACGCAAAACCGAGAAGCGCAACCGCGCCCAAAACCATCGCGAGCACGATCATCGAGAATTTCGTGACGAGCGCCGCGCCGAGCGCAAGCCCGACCAGAAGCGCACCTTTTAACTTTCGACCACGACGAAAGTAAGCGTCGAGCGCAACGAAAAAGAGCAGATAGACGAGCGCCGCCGGAATGTCCGTATGAACGATGCGACCGTGCGCGAGAATTGTCGGCTCAAGAGCAAAGAGCGCAACCGCAAACAGCGCTGCGCGCGCGCCAAAGAGACGACGCGCATAGAAAAAGATCGCCGCGCCGAGCGCTACGGCGACGAGTATCATAAAGACGCGCGTCCAAAAAAAGATCGCGCGGAAACCCTCTTTGTTGTCCGACCAGAAGCGCGACAGATAGCCCCACGTCAAAAAAAGATTGTGCTCGTCCGTTCGTTTCGGCGCGGAAGGCTCGGTCGGCTGGATAAACAGAAGCGGCAGCGCCGACCACATCTTTGCGAGCGGCGGGTGCTCGTTGTTAAATTGGTGGAAGCCCGCAACCAAGTGGTAGTATCCGGCCGGAATATGATAAAGCTCGTCGTTCGTAATACTCTTGCGCGGCAAAACCGTCAGCATGTTTGCGGCCATCACAATGAGCATGCACGCGGACAAAACTTCGGCGCGATGTGTCGTTATAAACTCTCGCACGGAGGCTATCGTGAGCCCGTGTGAGCCGATGATGCGCTTGCCGTCGATCTCTCTCTCGAATGTTTCTTCCATACAAACTCAAATCAAAGATAAACGCTGATTGCTTTGCGGCGGTCTGCGTCAGTCTCGTGCCGCTTCTCTATTTTTATCCGGCTGTGGTGGGCCGCAACGTCATTTCACCTGACGACGGCGTGGTCTTCAACGTGCCGTTGCGCACGGCAGCGGCGCGCATCGTTTTAGACGGACATTTGCCGCTCTGGAATCCTTACGTGTTCGGCGGCATGCCTCTGATTGGCGCGGCGCAGGGCGGCGTGTTCTTTCCGCTCAACTGGTTCTTTCTCGTCTTTGAGCCTTCGATTGCCGCAAACCTGATGATGCTTTCGGCCTACGCGCTCGCCGCGCTCGGCGCGTACCTCTACGCGCGACGCACGGGAACGAGCATTGCCGGTGCTGCGTTGACCGCTCTTGTGTGGCAGTGGTGCGGTTTTATGATCGCACAGATCGGTCATACAAACATCGTGCATACGGCGAGCCTTCTGCCCTGGCTTTTGTGGGCGGCGGACGGCTACGGCTCGACGGGCGTGCGTCGGCGCGGCGCGGCGCTCAGCGCGATTGTCGCGCTGCAAGTTTTTGCGGGCCATCAACAGACGCTTGTTTATTCGCTTCTCTTAGCCTGCGCCTATTCAATCGTGATGGCGCGCGCGGCGACGGATGGCGCGGTCAGGCGCAGATATCTTTTCGCACTTGCTTTAATCGCCGTCGGCCTTTTGCTGGGAGCGGCGCAAATCTTACCGACCTATGAATTGATGCGCAACAGCATTCGCGCTTCGGCCTCTTACGATTTCTTCACATCGTTTTCGATGCCGCGCGCTTTTCTGTGGACGTTCTTTGCGCCATATATCGTGGGCGGCGGAAGCGGTTGGCTGTTTCGCGCACCATACACGAGCGCAGCCTTTTACGGCGAATACATCGGCTATGCGGGGCTGCTCACGCTAATGCTCTCTGCGCTCGCGCTCGTCCTCAAGCGCGACGCGAAAAACATTTTCTGGGCGTACGTCGTCCTCTTTGGTCTTCTGCTCGCGCTCGGGCGTTTCCTGCCTTTCAATCTTTACAAGGTCGTTTACTACATCCCCGTCATCAATCTGTTTCGCGTTCCGGCGCGCCACTTGATGGAGATCGATTTCGCTTTAGCCTTCCTTGCCGGACGCGGTTTGACAGCGCTTGCCGGTGAGCGCGGACGCACGCGCGCTCTGTTGATGACCGCAACAGTCTGCGTGTTTACATTTCTTCTGACATGGCTTGCCGTGACTGCGGGGCGACC
>CBDUCU010000474.1:0-3637 GCA_965365725.1 uncultured bacterium
GATGAGCGGCGCGACTCGCTCAGCAGAGAGATCAACCCGCCGACAAAGCAGAACATGAACAGCCACACTTGATCCGGGCCTGAGGGAACATGAAACGAAGCGGGCGGGAGAAAAAAATAGATTACCGCAAGCGCGCTCAGACCCGTCGCCGTAAGTCCCGGCCACAGACCGCCGTACCAGGCTGCGATTGTGATCGACAGTATAAAGATCAGGAAGGGCGCGCGATTTTCGAGGATGGGATGCAGAGAGAGCCTTACAGCTATGGCGAGCGCGACGGCTGCGAGCGCGATGCCGTAACGCCGCAGCGTCGAGGGGGATAGGGTCATCGCATTGGGCCCTTGAAGGAAGTTTGCTTTGAGCGGGACGCGTCGTCGTCTGCGCAACTAAGGCGACAGCCTTGTCTAATCCGCGTCTTTTCTAGGGCGTAGTCTAATCGAAAGATAGCCGACACTTCAATTTAATATGCAGTGTGGCGGCACAACTCCGTTTTGATTCGCAGTCGAGCGCGGAAACTTCTGCTCTCGACTCGCTTGCGTCGCCGCTCGTCACGCGTCGTCTGTTTGGTTATACTTCGTCCTTACGTCCCCCATAATTTTGCGACGCAGATTCCGACCATCTATGAACAGCGACATCTTTGATCCCTTCGATAAGCTCGTCCCGGTCGAAGTGCTCGGTCGGCGAGTTGAAGTGCCGGAGAGGAACACGCTTTTGCGCTGTTTTCAGTATCTGTCAATCGACACCATCTCGTACGGAGATTTTTGCTGGAACGGCGACTGTACGAATTGTCAGTTCTGGTATCACGAGCCGGGGGAAACTCAGGAGCAGGATCGTACGGCTCTTTCCTGCCGTTTTCGCGTCCGCGAGAATCTCGTCGTCACACGTCTCAGCCGTTTTATCGAGATTGTCGGAATCAACAAATGAAGAATGTGACTGGAAAGACAGGAAGACGGATTGGCGCGGAGCAAACTGATTGATACGAATCGAATCCGCGTTTATTCGTTAAATCTCTGTTCACCCGTGTTCCATTTCTTGTGCGTCCACTAAAATGCAAACCGTTGTAGTCTTTATCCTAAACCTAAACGTCATGCACAAAAACAGAATGTTCCAAACAAACCTTTTTGCAAGAGCGCAGCGTCTCTTTGCACGTCGAAACTTCCATCTCGCAGCTTTGGCCGCGCTCTCGCTTGCGCTCGCCGTCTCTTGCGGCTCTTCTCAAAACAGCTCAAGCAATACGTCTTCCGTGACCGGCGGTACTAGTTTGAGCGCGGAAGAGATGCAGCAGCTTGCCGAAGCCGTCGTCCCGCCCTTTCAACAAGGGCGCATGGCGACGGACGAAAATGCGCGCAAAGAGTTTGCGCGCGAGATAAGGCAAATCCTGGCCGTCGCCGCCGAAGCGCGCAAAAACGGGATTGCCGACCGGCCCGAAGTCAAAAAGCAGCTTGAGCTTATCCGCACGCTTGCAGCCGCTCAGGCCTATGTCGAACGCGAGCGCGCCGCCGGTAAAGAGCTTGAACAGATCGTCTCGAAGCAGGAGGCCGACGCGTTTTTGAAAGAGCCGGGTATGGATGAGAAGTTCGGTCAGGACTTCGAGGCCGTCAAAGCTCTGGGCGCAGCGCCGGCAAATGATGCCGAAGCGCAAAGAGAGAGGATGAAGGGCGAGTGGGCGCGCGTCATGGTGGCTGCGCGCAAGGCCGAAGCCGCTGGTCTGCAAAAGGAGCGCAAGGTGCAGTTGGCCGCCGAGCTGCAACAGTCGGGCGTGCTCGCACAAATCTTTTTTAAAGAGAACGCCGAACAGTTTAAGCCGACAGATGCTGAGATAGATGCTTATCTGGCCGCGCGCAACCTGAGTCCGGCGGACGCGCGCGCCAAGGCCGAAGACATCCTGAAGCGCGCACGCGCGGGCGAAGATTTCGAGGGGCTTGCCAAACAGAATTCGACCGAACCCGGCTCCTGGCGCAAGGGCGGCGATCTCGGCTGGTTCGGGCGCGGGCAGATGGTCAAGCCGTTTGAAGACGCAGCCTTTGCGCTCAAAGAAGGCGAGTTGAGCGGCGTGGTCGAGACAAGCTTCGGCTTCCACGTCATCAAGAACGAAGGCCGGCGCACGCAACCCGGCCCCGACGGGCAACCACAGGAACAGGTCAAAGCGCGCCACGTCCTGATTGGCTCGGACACAAAGAAAACGGAGGGCGCAGACGCACCCGAGAAAACAGCAGCCCAGCGCGAAGAGGCGCGCGCAGCCCTGCAACAGGAGAAGCAGCAGAAATTTATCGAAGAGATCGTCAATCGCTCCGGCATTAAGGTGGCTGAAGATTTCACCATTCAAGCACCACAGATACCAGCGCAGCCGCCGTCAATCGGCGTTCCCGGGCCGCCGCAACCTTAAAGCCTCTTTGTTGCGAAACATGAGTACCCACAGAGACTAGAGAGACACGGTTAAGGATGGAAACTGCGTCTGTCTAGTCTCTGTGGTTAAATCTTCCGCGCATAAGAACTGCGGGCGCATAGTCCATGAGCGTAGCCAAGTGGGACGAGCGATACGGTCGCGGCGACTACGCGAGCGAAGAACCTAACCCTCTTCTCGCGCGCGCCGTCGATGAGTTTGCGCAAACACTCTTTAGCCTGCGCCGTCGTTTGCGCGCGCTCGACGTGGCATCGGGCGCTGGCCGCCATGCGCTTCTGCTCGCCGAGCGCGGTTTTCAGGTAACAGCCGTTGACGCATCGCGCACAGGCGTTGAATTGATGTTGAAGCGAGCGCGTCTGCGCGGTCTTGAAATCGACGCACGCGTCGCAGACCTTGAGAAGGGCGAGTTTGCCATTGCGCCCGGCGCATACGATCTGATCTGCGATTTCTACTATCTGCAACGCGATCTTTTCGCTTCGATGAAAGCAGGCGTTGCGCGCGGCGGTCTTTTTGTCGCGGCGATTCATCTGGAAGATGAAGACCCGCATGTTGCTCAAATGAATCCCGACTATCTTCTCGCGCCCGATGAATTGCGCGAAGAGTTTTGCGGCTGGCAGTTGCTTCACTATCACGAAACGCGTGGGCGCGATTGCGATGCGGGCCAGCACACGCGCCGCTCCGCCGAAATCATCGCGCGACGTAGTTCTTGACTGAAGGCGAAGCGTTGCCGGTTTGAAAATCAAGAGAGCATTGAATCCGGTTGGAGGAGAAAAGAAAGATGGTCAAGATCCTCGGCGTATCGGGAAGCATGCGCGAGCGTTCGCGCAGCCGACGCGCGCTGGCGTTTACACTCGATGCGGCGCGCGAGCGCGGGGCTGAGACACGGCTGCTCGATCTGCACGCGCTCGATTTGCCTATGTTTCGCCCCGATGAAACCTCTGATACGGAAGCGGTCAAACACGCAGAAGAAGCTGTTAACTGGGCCGACTGCTTTATTCTCTCTTCGCCCGATTATCACGGCTCGATGTCGGGCGCGGTAAAGAATTTTCTCGACTACTTCTGGACCGAGTTTGCCGGCAAGCTCTTTGGCTATCTCTGCGCCTCGCACGAAAAGGGTCTGACCGTCATGGATCAGATGCGCACCGCCGTTCGTCAATGCTACGGCTGGAGTCTGCCTTACGGCGTGACCATTCACGCCGATGAAGATTTCGATGCGGAAGGCAACATCGCAAAGCC
>CBDUCU010000475.1:0-3635 GCA_965365725.1 uncultured bacterium
GGTCGTCGTCTTGAGTCACAAACTCTGGCAGCGACGCTTTGGCGGAGATGCAAGCGTCGTCGGTCAGCAGATCATGCTCGACAACCGTCCGACCGAAGTCGTCGGCGTGATGGGGCCGGAGTTTGAGTTTCCAAACGATTTCCCGGAGCTTTGGACGCCGATTCGGTTTACACCAGCGCAGGCGCAAAATCGTGGCGCACACTTTCTCTACACGCGCGCGCGTTTGAAAGAAGGCGTGACTCTCAAACAGGCCGAGGCTGAGCTGCAGACCATCGCCAAGCGTCTTGAGCAACAATATCCGGAGACGAACACGCAGCGCAGCATCCGTCTCGTGACATTGCAGGACGAGACGGTTGCGCAGACCAAGCCGATGCTTCTGACGATGCTCGGCGCGGTTATGTTTGTATTGCTCATCGCGTGCGCCAATGTTGCCAACCTGATGCTGGCGCGCGCTGCGTCGCGTCAAAAGGAGATGGCGATTCGGACGGCATTGGGCGCGGGGCGTTGGCGGATTGTCCGACAGCTTTTGACCGAAAGCGTCATCCTGGCTTTGGCGGGCGGCGCGCTGGGGCTACTGCTTGCGCTGTGGGGCATAGACCTTTTGAAGGCCAGCGTTCCGGAAGAGATGGGCCGCTTTATCTATGGTTGGAATCGCATTGAGTTAGACGGTCGCGTGCTCGCATACACCCTGTTTGTCTCCGTGTTGACGGGCCTCGTCTTCGGACTAGCCCCCGCGCTTCAGTCTTCAAAGACAGACCTCAACGAATCGCTCAAAGAGGGCGAGCGCGGCTCGACCGGAGGGCGAAATCGTTTGCGCTCGGCGCTCGTGGTCGCGGAAGTTGCGCTCTCGCTCGTGCTGCTGGTCGGCGCGGGGTTGATGATGAAAAGCTTTATGCGTCTGGTTGAGGTGCAGCCCGGTTTTGATCCGACAAACGTTTTAACGCTCAGCATGAGCCTGCCAGGCACGCGCTACGACGACGCGCAAAAGGTCGGCGACTTCTATGCGCAGCTTGTTAAGCGCGTGCAAGCGTTGCCCGGCGTGGAGGGCGCAGCCGCAGTCAATCTATTACCGATGAGCGGCAGCGGCAGCACGACGACCTTCGTCATCGACGGCAGGGAACTGCCCGCATCAGGCAAAGAGCCTGAAGCAAACTATCGCTCGGCCACGCCGACCTATTTTGAGTCCATGCGCATTCCAATCATTCGCGGGCGCAGCTTTACCGACCAGGACGCGACGGGCAAACCCGTTGTCGTCGTCGTCAACGAAACATTTGTGCGAACGTTCTTTCCTGACGAAGACCCCATCGGTCGCCGCCTGCGCGACCCGCAAGGACGTAACCCACCCGCCGAGATTGTCGGCATCGTCGGCGATGTAAAACATTGGGGGCTCGACGACGAACCTGAGCCTTATCTGTATGCACCGCATGTGCAATCAGGCGACAACTTTATGACGCTCGTCGTGCGCACGACGAGCGGCAATGCAGAATCGCTCGCGCCTGCTGTCCGGCGCGAAGTGCTTGCCATCGACAAAGATCAACCCGTCTTTGATGTCAAGACGATGGAGCAGAGAATCGAGCAGCAGAGCGCCGTAAAACGTGTGCTCGCGTGGCTACTCGGTATTGCCGCTTCGGTCGCGCTGGTGCTGGCGGCCATCGGTATCTACGGCGTAATCGCCTACACGGTTGCGCAGCGCACGCACGAGATCGGCATCCGCATGGCACTCGGCGCGCGTGGCCGGGACATTCTGCGCCTTGTGCTCGGACAGGGAATGATTCTCGTTGCGGCGGGCATCGTCATCGGGTTGGCCGGCGCGCTCGGTCTTATGCTCTTTCTCTCAAAATCGATGTCGCGTTTTCTTTTCACCGTGAGCAGCACAGACCCTGCGACCTACACACTCGTCGCGCTCCTGCTTGGCGCGGTCGCACTTCTCGCCTGTCTATTGCCTGCGCGCCGCGCGATGAGGGTCGAGCCGATGACGGCCTTGAGATACGAGTAATGAGCAAATGTCTTGACGCGTCTCTCAAGTCTATTTGAAAAAGTCAGTTGGTGGCGGTGATGGAGCAGACAATCGCCCCCGCTACTACGCAAGATTGTCCCGAGACGGTGATTGATTGAATCATGGCGGCGGCGTTCAATATGGTCTTTCACCAGAGTCGAGCTTGAGTTAAACGCACCGGGCATTTTGAACTACAATCATTGGTTTCATGAAATCCACTGACACACAACCTCCCTGCGTGCTCGTCGCCGACGATCAGCCCGACGTGCTCGAAGCGCTGCGCCTGCTTCTCAAAGGCGAAGGCTTCAGAACAGAGCTTGCCGATTCTCCGTCAGGAGCGCTTTTATCAATCGAGAAGCGCGACTTTGATCTCGCGCTCATCGACCTCAACTATCAACGCGACACGACATCAGGCGAAGAAGGACTCGACCTTCTCACGCGCATTCAAACTGCCGATTCAACCTTGCCCGTCGTCGTCATGACGGCGTGGGGCAGCGTCGATCTGGCCGTCGAAGCGATGCGACGCGGCGCGCGCGACTTTATCCAGAAGCCCTGGGACAACACGCGGCTGTTGACCGTTTTACGCACGCAGGTTGAGCTGGGCCGCGCGCTTCGCAAAGGTCAACGCCTCGAAGAAGAGAACCGTTATCTGCGCGACGAAGGCAACGGAGGCACTGGCCGCCCCGCGTTTATCGCACAATCGCCCGCGATGCGCCCCGTCATCCAATTGATAGAGTCAATCGCTCCATCAGATGCAAACGTGCTGATTACGGGCGAGAACGGAACGGGCAAAGAGGTCGTCGCAAACACCTTGCACGCGCTGAGCGAGCGCGCGTCAAAACCGATGATTACGGTCAACGTCGGCGCGCTCTCCGAAGGCACTTTTGAGAGCGAGCTGTTCGGACACGTCAAGGGCGCTTTTACCGACGCAAAGACCGACCGCGTCGGACGTTTTGAGTTGGCCGACGGCGGGACGCTTTTTCTCGACGAGATCGCCAACATCCCTCCGTCGCATCAGGCGAAGCTTCTGCGCGTCGTCGAGACGGGCGAGTTTGAGCGCGTCGGCTCGTCAAAGACGCGGCGCGTCAATGTGCGGATACTTTCGGCGACAAACGCAGACCTCAAAGAAGAAGTCGGGGCCGGAAGGTTTCGACAGGACTTGTTGTTTCGATTGAACACGGTCGAGATTCGTTTGCCGCCTTTGCGCGAAAGAAGAGAAGATATCGCAAAGCTCGCGCTCCATTTTCTCTCGACGCACGCGCGGCGTTATCGCAAATCGGTGACGGGTTTTGACGATATGGCCATGCGTGCACTGATGAGCCACGCGTGGCCGGGCAACGTGCGCGAGTTGAATCATGCGGTTGAGCGCGCGGTTTTGATGGCGCGCGCGGCACAGATCACGGCAACAGACATGGGGTTGACGACGGAGGCGACGGGCGCGCGCGGACTCGAAGAGATGAGCCTTGATGAGGTAGAGTGTTTCCTTATCAAAAAGACTCTGGCCCGCTTCGACGGCAACGTCGGACAGGCTGCGGAGGCGTTGGGTTTGAGCCGGAGCGCGCTCTACCGACGACTCCAACGCTACGGTTTATGAAGACCGGCCCTACAGCCGCCAAACGCCAACAAAGATTTCCGTTCG
>CBDUCU010000476.1:0-3632 GCA_965365725.1 uncultured bacterium
GGCAAAAGCGGCCACACCGCAGGCATCCACACGCGCTCGCGCGATATGGCTCGCATCTACGGTACAGAGATGCCTGCCTCGCGCGTTATCGTCAATTCGCCTACGACGCACGGAGCTATCGGTTTTTCGACTGCGCTTCCGCCGTCGATGACTCTCGGCTGCGGGTCTTGGGGCGGCAACGTCACTTCAGACAACATCTCGCCCTGGCACTTGATGGACATCAAGCGCGTCGCGTTTGAAACGCGCCCTGTCCCGTCAAAGCGTCCGGCCGGGCGCACCGCCGCAAGACAATCGCATTCGCCCGTCATGCCCGTCGCGCCGCAACCCGCGCATGCCGGACTGAGCGCAACAGGCAGCGTCAGCCGCGACGAGATTGCGAAGATCGTCGACCGCTTCCTCGGCAGCCGCCCAGGTTCGGAGCAAACACAGCCGACAGGTGTGCAGATGCGGCCGACAGGCTCGCCCGCGCCCGTCCAGGCTGACGTTGACGTTGAGCCGCAGCGCGTCTCGCCTTCGGGCGGAGCAGCGCCGCAACCTGCCGCCGCCCCAACCGCACAGTTTGACGTTGGAAACGGCGCGCCGCAGCAAACGCAACAGACCGCGCCAATCAAACCCACAACTTCGCCGGCAGGTAATGGCGGGCAGCCACCTGCATCCGCGACGACAAACGGCAAACGCGCCGTCGATTTCGTCTGCGAAGACGACGTGCGGCGCGCCATCCAGAAGGGCGAAAAGATTTACACAAACGCGCGCACAATCATCACTCCAGCTGCGCGCGACATGGGCGAAGCATCGGAAGTTTTTGCAAAGGCGTAAAAGCCGTTTGTTGTCAGTAGCCAGTTGTCCTTTGTTCCTATCGGGCAACTTATTGCTGATCGAGCATCTCCAGTCTGAAGACTAAAACAGAAGACTAAAACAACGGACAGCGAACAACGAACGACGGACAATGTTTTTAGGAAAAGTAGTCGGCACTGTGTGGTCAACAAAGAAAACGCCCGATCTTGAGGGCGTTCGTTTTTTGATTGTCCATCCGATTGATCTCGATAAAGAGCCGACAAAAAATATCGTGGTCGTTGCAGATCGCTTGGGCGCGGGCGTGGGCGAGGTTGTGATGTGCGCCTACGGAAAGGCCGCGCGCTCGGCTGTCGGCGATCAAGAGATGTCGATTGAAGCGGCTGTCGTCGGCATCGTTGATCGCGTGGACGTGCAGGAAGACCTGGCGCGCTCCGATGAACTTCTTGATGAAGCGCGCGAGCTGCGCAGAGGACAAGGCAACGGAAAGTAAACAATAAGCAGTAAGCACTGTTTTTAACAGCTCGCCGCTTACTGCTAACTGCTCACCAACAAATGCCAAACGAAGAACTGATCTATCGCATCACGCGCGCCGTCTATGAGCGGCTCGGCACACTTGCCGACGAGCGGACGGTCGAAGCACTGGTGACGGACGTTTATCGCGCGGTCGAGCCGTTTACGACAAACGGCGGTACGGGCAGCGAGGGATTAAAGCAGGGCGCAACGCGCGCCGAAGGCTCGCCCGACCGACTCGTCGTTTCAGTCTTTGGCGTGGATCATCCGGGGATAGTCGCCGCCGTATCGCAAATTTTAGGCGAAGCCGGATGCAGCATCATCGACATCAACCAGACGGTCGTCACCGGCAAATTTGCTATGGTCATCATCGCCGACACGACGCGCGCGCGTCTCTCGGCCTCCGAACTCAAGGAACGCTTCCGGCATGAGGGCGAACGGCTCGGCGTGCGTGTCTATGCGCAGCGCGAAGACCTCTTCAACGCGATGCACAGGATTTAAATGAAAAGATGAACGCGAAACGCGGAAAGATGGATTAAGAACAGCCTGCCTTTTATTCATCTTTCCGCGTTCATCGTTCATCATCTGTTTTTATGCTGCCTGAAATCTCAAGACGATGCGGCGGGTGCGGCGCGGCGGTGCGCGCCGGGGCGCGTTTCTGCCCGCAGTGTGGAAGGGCGGTCGACGTAAGCGGAAAGCTTGACGGCGAGGGCGATGTTTCTGCTGCGGTAAGGCAGACGAATGACGCGGAGAGAAACGGCGCGGCTGAAACCATCGGGCTTGAACAGGAATGGGATCGCTGGCGTGAAAGTCTCTCGCGTCGAGTTGAAATGGAAGCGCGCGATGATGCTCCGTCAAACGAAAGAAAATCTGAAACGCGCGTGAGCGCATCCGCCGCTCAGCCTCAATCGCCTCTGCAACCCGCGCGAATAGAAGGAGTCGCCAATCGGCAAGCCGATGCGGCTTTATCGGCTGAAGGCGAACCAAAAGGCAGGCGTGCGGCGGCAGTCAGAGAAGCCGTGAGGCCGCGTGTCGAGAAGGTTCGCGAGGCTTCGATGGGCGTGCTCGAAGGCGCAGCTGAGGATTCTGGTCTGCGCTTCGTGCTTATCGCGGTCGGGTTGTTTCTCTTGTTTCTCTTCTTTCTATTGCTCAGCCAGTGGTTCAAATAATCTCTTCAACAAAACTCTTTGATGGAATACACACAGGCGGAAATCTTACAGACCGTGCGGATGACCGAGATGGAGCACTTGGATGTGCGCACCGTCACGCTCGGTCTTTCTTTACGGGATTGCGCGCGCGACACGGTCGAGGCTACATCTGCTTGCGTGCGCGAAAAGATCGAGCGCATGGCGGCGCGACTCGTTCCCATAGTCGACGAGATCGGCGACGAGATCGGCCTGCGCGTCGCCAACAAGCGCATCTCGATTACGCCTGCGGCAATCGTCGGCGGAAACTTTCGCTCGGCTCAGGATTACATCCGCCTTGCCCGCGCGATTGACGAGGCCGCCGCAACCGTCGGAGTTGATTTTATCGGCGGCTATTCGGCGCTCGTCCACAAGGGTGCGACGCGCGCCGAAGAGATGTTTCTTGATTCAATCCCTGAAGCGCTTTCGACAACCAGGCGACTGTGCTCGTCTGTCAACGTGGCGACGACGCGCGCGGGCATCAATATGGACGCGGTCGCGCACATTGGACGCATCATCAAAGACGCCGCCGAGCGCACGCGCGATGCGGGAGGATTGGCCTGCGCCAAGTTCGTCTGTTTTGCCAACGCGGTCGAAGATAATCCCTTTATGGCCGGCGCGTTTCACGGCGTGGGCGAGGCCGAGGCGATCGTCAACGTCGGCGTATCGGGTCCCGGAGTGGTCAATCACGCGCTTCGTCATGCGCCGAAAGAGATGCCTTTGCATGAGCTGGCCGAACTGATCAAGAAGCTCTCGTTCAAGCTTGCGCGTGCAGGCGAACTGGTCGGACGCGAAGCCGCAAGGCGTTTGGGTTTGCAGTTCGGCATTATTGATCTTTCGCTTGCGCCCACGCCCGTGCCCGGCGACTCGGTTGCGGAGATACTCGAAGCCTTCGGTTTTGAACGCGCCGGTGCACACGGCACGACCGCCGCGCTTGCGCTTTTGACAGACGCTGTTAAAAAAGGCGGGGCAGCCGGTTCGAGTTCCGTCGGCGGGATGAGCGGAGCGTTTATCCCTGTCTCGGAAGATGCGGCGATGATCGATGCGGCTCGTTTGGGCGCGCTCAGTCTCGAAAAGCTCGAAGCGTGGACAAGCGTCTGCTCGGTGGGCATCGATATGGTGGCCGTGCCCGGCTCGACTTCA
>CBDUCU010000477.1:0-3629 GCA_965365725.1 uncultured bacterium
GCGGCCAATTTTTCGAGCGCGACCCGCCCGTTCGGCGCATCGGCGATTGACGTGCAGCCCATCTTTTTGAGCGTCATCAGAATGAGCTGGCGCATCGTGGCCGAATCGTCAACAACGAGGAATGATTTGGTTAATGCCATTACTATTCTCCTTTTTAATACAGAGGGCAGAGAATAGAGGCTGGAGGATAGATGAAAGACAGGCTGTTTTTTTCTAACCTCCGACCTCTATCCTCTCACCTCTCGTTCTTACACGGGCTTGATCAGGTTGACAAAGCTCTCCATTGATTTGAGCTTCTTGACGGTCTCGCTATAGACGCGCGAGCTGGTCATCGCCGTCGCCGTCTGATTGGCAAGCAGGTCGAAGAGTTCCTTATCGAGGTCAGAGAGTCCGCCCTTGTGTTCTTCGACTTCATAAACCGTAATCAAACCGACCGTCCCTCGTGTTTCGATCCGCAGCGGCACGCACGCCAGAGGGTCGCCGCTCGACGCGCCGTCGATAAAGAGCGACACGCCCTCGGCAAGCGCATCGGCGATCATCCCCGAAGGCTTGTGCAAACGGTTGTCGGGGAAGCGGCCATCGATGCCTTCGCCGCCGACGAGCATCAGATCGCCCGTCTTCTCTTCGAGCAGAAAGATGGCAAAGGCGGGCGCGGCCACAAGGTTCCACAAAATCTCTCCGGCGGTCTTGACGACTTCGGTGAAATCGAGCGTCGAGTGAAGCTGCGTCGAAGCGATATAGACGTTTGAGAGCGCCATGTTGTACTGCTCGATGTCTTCGTAGCGACGGCGAAACTTGTTGGTCTTGCCTTCCATCTCGCCGAGCCGCTTGTTCAAAAGCTCAAGCTCCGAGCGCAGCTGCTCGTTCTCTTTACCGAGCCGGCTGTTGTCGAGCCGCTGTTCAGCCTCGATCTTCTGTTTTTCGAGAAGCAGATTCTGCACGCGAAGCTGTTCGTTGTCGCGCAGAAGCTCGACCGTCAGCTCGCGGCTGCGCCGGAACAGCTCGCGCACGTCGTCCTGTAATTTTTGGTCGCCGGTGTTGCTGAATATCTCTTCGGTGCGCGCCATCAGGCGCTGCATCTCGATGGCTGGAATAGTGCTCATCTTTTACATCCTCCGAATAATTATCTCGACTTTGATTTAGTTGCCGGGTACGGGTGAGGGCACCGCGCAGGCGACGAGGGTTTGCGCGATCCAATCGAGCGGCACGACCGCAGACACACAGCCCCGGTCAATACTACTTTTCGGCATTCCATGACAAACACATGAATCGGGTGTTTGCGCGATGTTCAGGCAACCCGTCTCGGCCATCCGCCCCATCCCGGCAGCACCGTCGCTGCCCATCCCCGTCATGACGACGCCGATAGCGCGCGCACGCGCTTCAGCGACAGAAGCAAAGAGCACGTCAACCGAAGGTCGATGGCCGCTGATGGTTGGCGTTGTGGTATCGAGCCGGACGACGTATCCGCCCTGACCTGTTCTGAAGACGCGCGCGTGCGCATCGCCCGGGCTGACCAGCGCAAGGCCGGGCACAACGAGGTCTCCGTCTTTCGCCTCGCGCACTTCGATCTGCGAGGTGCGGTCGAGATGCGACGCGAGAAGACCTGTAAATCCGGGCGGCATGTGCTGAACGATGACGATGCCGAGCGGAAAATTTGCGGGAAGCTGCGCCAGCACCTGTTCGAGCGCAGGCGGGCCGCCTGTAGATGTGCCGATCACGATCAGCTCGGGTCTCAACGCGCGCGCTTTGCGAGCAATGATTTCGACTTCGGCAAACGTAAACGATTTATGGAGGCCAAGCTGAGCCGAAGAAGCGGGCGCAGAACTCTTCTCAGGCAACGGGCGCGGAATACTTGGAGTCGCCAAGGCAGAGG
The DNA here is from genome assembly GCA_965365725.1 of uncultured bacterium. Taxonomy (GTDB): domain Bacteria; phylum Acidobacteriota; class Blastocatellia; order Pyrinomonadales; family Pyrinomonadaceae; genus DASQDT01. The sequence goes on from CBDUCU010000477.1 coordinate 1,874, forward strand.
GCTTGCGCGTCGCGTGGACGCGCGCGTGCGCCGCGCCGCGCACCACTTTTGAAATTCTCTCAGCCGCCTCGCCTGAAGTCAGTTGCTCAAGCGTCGGCTTTTCGATGAAATCAACCGCGCCGCGCGCCAAAGCCTGCACGGTCGTTTCGGCTCCGGCGCTCGTCCGCGTGCTGCACATCACGACCGGAAGTCTGTGCTCGGCGACGATGCACTCAAGCGCAGAGAGACCGTCCATGCGCGGCATGTCAACATCCATCAAGACCACATCGGGACGCATGCGCGCCAGATGGTCGAGAGCAAACTGCCCGTCCATCGCCGTGTCGATGACTTCGATTCCGGGGTCGTGCGAAAGCACTTTGGCGAGCAGCTTTCGCATCAAGGCCGAATCGTCAACGATCATGACGCGCACCGGCGGACTGGTCGTTTGTGTATGTGCCAAATTCATCTCCGTCTGCTCAACGCCCGCTCTCACGTCCGATACGTCCGTAAAAACATTTGCGCCCTCCGGCTCTCCTCTTTACGCAACCGCCTCGCGCTCGCATTTGCGGCCCGCCTGCATCGCGGCAAGCGAAGCGCCCTGCCGACGAGCGCGTTCGATGATGGCTGCCGCATCGAGGATGAGAACCACCTGACCATCGCCGAGAATCGAAGCGCCTGCCACCACTTCAGATTGCGAGAGCGCATCGTCAACCGACTTCAAAACAAGCTCCTGCTCGCCATAGAGCTGCTCGACGGCAACGCCGACTTCGTGACCGTCGCCGAGATCGATGACAAAGACGAAGAGTCGCGCCTGCGGGTCGCGCTCATCTACCGCTCGAAGACCGAGCGCCTCGTCGATGCGCACGAGCGGCAGCACGCGGTCGCGCAGACGCATCACCTCGCGCCCATCAATGGTTCGGGCTTCGCCCGCGCGCAGACGCGTGATCTCGCGGATCGCATCGAGCGGAAGCGCAAAACGTCGCTCCGCGCTTTCAAAGAGCATGGCGCGCACGATTGCCATCGTCAGCGGCAGCCTGATCGTGAAACGGCTGCCTTTGCCGCGCGTTGACGCGACCGTCACCGACCCGCCCAGCGAATCGACCGTCGTTTTGACTACGTCCATCCCAACGCCGCGACCAGACATGTCGCTGACGGCCTCTTTTGTCGAGAATCCGGGCAGAAAGACGAGCGAATATTTCTGCTGGTCGGTCCAATCGGCTGCCTCTAGTTGTGTGACAAGTCCCTTCTCGATGGCCTTGGCCACGACGCGCTCGGAATCTATCCCCGCGCCGTCGTCTTCAATCTCGACGGCGATCTGATTGCCCGCCCGCCGCGCGCTCAAACGAATCACGCCTTCTTCCGGCTTGCCTGCTGCGCGGCGAACCTCAGGCGGCTCAACGCCGTGATCGCACGCATTGCGGACAAGATGGATGAGAGGGTCGCTGATGACCTCGACGACGGATTTGTCGATCTCGGTTGCGATGGCCACCTTCAACGGCGCCTGCGCGCTGGGCTGCAACCAGAAGATCGGCTCGCTGGAAGCCGGCAAGGCGGCCGACGTGATCGCCGTGGAGATGAACGACCTGTTCTGCGCGCCGGTATACGATCCGGTGTCGCATCTGGTGTACGTCTGCGGCCGCGAGCACGCCGGTGTACTTCTCGATGACGGGTGCCGTGCTGGCAATCTTCACCTTCGCGGCGTGGAGCCTCGTGTTCAAGGTGCTGAGCCATTACTTTCCCCGCGCGCGCACGGTGCTCGAGGGTGAGCCGGTCGTGC
>CBDUCU010000478.1:0-3617 GCA_965365725.1 uncultured bacterium
AAGTTCCAGAAGGCCACCGCGACAAAGAAATAGATCGGCCAACGATAAGCCGTCAGCCACTCTTTCGCGCGCGCAAGCCGTATGTTCTCCCACGCCTCAAACCCGATCAAAACGAGCGGCACAACTTCCAAAGCGCTAAAGGTCGCGCCGAGCGCAAGCACGCTGTTAGGCATCCCCGTAAAGTAAAGATGATGAAACGTGCCGACGATTCCGCCCGACAAAAAGATGACGGTTGAAAAGAGCACGGCCTTTGTCGCCGTGTGAATCGAGAGAAGCTTCAAGCGCGTAAAGAGAAACGCGATGACGACCGTTGCAAAGACCTCGAAGAAGCCCTCGACCCAGAGGTGGACGACCCACCAGCGCCAGTATTCCGCCGTCACGATGTGGCTCTTTTGCCCGTACATCAAACCCGCCGCGTAAAAGAGCGGGATGGCGATTGACGCAATCAAAAAGAGCATCAGCAGCGAGCGGCTCTCGTTTTTCAATGAAAGCGCAGGCCTCAGCGCGCGCCAGACGAGGAAAAGCCAGAAGCACAACCCGCCAAAGAGAAGAATCTGCCAGAAGCGGCCCAGGTCAACATACTCGTAGCCCTGATGACCGAACCAGAACCAGTATTCGCCGAGGTATTGATGAACGCCGAGCCATTCGCCCGACAGCGACCCGACGACGACCAGAAGCACCGCCGCAAACAGTATGTTGACTAAAATCTTCTGCCCCTTCGGTTCATAACCCGAAACGGCAGGCGCGATGTAAAGACCAGTCGCCAGCCAGGAGGTCGCAATCCAGAAAAGTCCGAGCTGCGTGTGCCATGTGCGCGCGACCGAATAAGGCAGCCACTGGTCTAGCGGAATGCCGTAGAAGCCCGAGCCCTCAACTCCGTAGTGCGCGGCGATTGCGCCCAGACCGATCTGCACGACGATGAGCGCAGCGACGACAAAGAAATATTTGACCGTTGCGCGTTGCGAAGGCGTTGGTTTTAGACCAAGCAGAGGATCGCGCGATGGAAGCTCTGCGTGCGAAGGCTCGCGCTCCTGCGAGGCAAAATACCAGACCATGCCGCCAATGCCCGCCAGGAGAAGAATAAAGCTGATGACGCTCCACACAACGCTGCCGCCGGTCGGCGCGTTTCCGACCAATGGCTCGTGCGGCCAATTCTGCGTGTATGTGACGTTTTCGCCGGGCCGATTTGTCGAAGCCGCCCACGAAGTCCACCAGAAGAACGAGGCCATCTGCCGCGCCTTAACAGCGTCGGTCAAAGCGCCGCGCGGAATGGCATACTCGTCGCGCCCGGCTGCAAACACATCAGCATAATGCGCAGCCACAGCGTCAAAGGCTTCGGCGCGAACGGGCGAAATCGTCAGCCGTCCCGTCGCCTCGTCGTAAGTGTTGCGGCGCATCTCTAATTCAAGCCGCGCTTTGAGCGCTGCCTGTTGTTCGGCGGAAAGCGTTGCGAAGTTTGTCGCGCCCAAACTCTGCGCCCAGCGATCAAGCGTAAAGACCGCCTCACGATGAAGCCAGTCCGCCGTCCAATCCGGGGCGACGTAAGCTCCGTGACCGAAGATTGATCCAACCTCCTGACCGCCGATTGACTGCCACACGCCCTGACCCAACTGAATTGTGTCGTGGTCAAAGACGACGCGGCCATCCGTCGTCACGACCTCGCGCGGAATCGGCGGAGCTTTTTTTATCCCTCGATAACCGAAAAAGCCGAGCACCGCGAAAGAGGCGACGATGACCACAACCAGTGCAATCCACAGACGTTTGTATTGACTCAACATGAATTTCCTTTCACGAGAGGTAATGAATTTTTTGAGAAAATTGGGGGTTTCAGATAATTAAAACACACCTTTCTCTTGTCGTGCATCCTCGCACGCCAAGATGCATCACAGGAATGACTTAAGTCACACGCGCGTCGTTTTGAGTCAACAAAAGCACAAGCAAAGCTGCCCGTTCTATGCCGACTTGAAAACATTGGCCGGTAGGTTGAAGATAGCTTCAATGCAAATAAACAAAATTGCGGCGCTCAAACGCACCGGGCTATTTGGCGAGCTGGATGAAACAACTTTAGGGGCGCTCGCGGCGCGTGCAGTCGAGCGCAGGTATGCGCGCGACGAAGTGCTGTTTTTGGCGGGCGATGAGGCGCACGGCCTCTATGTGATTGTCGAAGGGTCGGTGCGCGCCTTTCGTGAGAGCATCGAGGGGCGCGAGCAGGTGATTCACGTCGAGCGCGCGGGCGCGACCGTCGCCGAACTTCCCGTCTTTGACGACGGCCCGTTTCCTTCGACGGTCGCGGCTGAAGAGGAGACGGTCGTGCTCTTTATCGACAAGCGCGACGTGCGACGGCTTTCAATGGAGCACCCGCAGATTGCGCTTGCTGCGCTCAAAGTTTTGGCGGGCAGGCTGAGGCGTTGCGCCGAATTGGTCGAAGCTCTCTCGCTGCGTGAAGTCGGTCAACGTCTGGCGCGTTTTCTGCTTGCCGAGGCGCGCACGAAAGGCGCGCGCGAGGGTCATCTTTTGCGCGTCGAGATGTCGCACACAAATCAGCAGATTGCGTCGCGCGTCGGCTCCGTCCGCGAAGTCGTCTCGCGCGCACTGACGCGTCTGCAAAGCGACGATCTCATCCGACTCGAAGGGCGCACGCTTGTCATTCCGAACGAAAAAACGCTCGCGGCCTACGCCGGTGAAGCGGGGTGACGATGAATTGACCAGATTATGTGTTTGAGAGTCGGGGCGGGAGATTCGTTAATTCTCGCCGTACGCCCTCGGCCAAACTCTTCCGCCCGTCCGTATCTATCAATCTGCTGGCCCATCCGTAAACCTGCTCCTCTTCCAACCGATTATGTTCTGCCAAACGCTCAACGACCGATTCAACCGTTTGTCTTGCTTCACTGAGCGCCGATTTTACGTCCGTTTCCACGTCATTACTCTTGGCGCGCGCTTCGCGCAGGCGATTGACGGCCGTTGCCAGAGCACGCATGAAGAAATCATGATCTTCTTGCAGACGTGCGACCGACGCTTCGGCCTCTTCGTGCGTGGGCCTTTGGTCGCGCCCGTCGAATAACTCGCGCGGCGCTTCGAGGATGGCGGGAAAAAGACGCAGGTGCTCAGCCCGAATGTGGACGGCGAGGCGCGCCCACACTTCGTCGAGGAGACGGAAAGCTCTCTCTGCATCGATCCCTGCCAGCGCCGCGCGAAGCTCTTCGATCAAGAGTCCGAGCGACTCATGATCATCTTCCAAAAGAAGCTCTCCCGATGGTTCTTGCATGCTCATCGTTTGATTATCAGTAAAAAATCTCTTTGCGATCTTTGCCCGTACTTCGGGTTCATTGCGTAACAGACGCACGGTGTTTGTCACACAAAGAAAGCAAAACACGGGCAAAGATCGCAAAGAGATTGTGGGTCAGCAACCCGTTTTGTTTAGACGGCGTAGCGGGCAGCTTCAAGCTCGACGGCGCGCGGGAAAAGCACGTTGTTTTCGAGATGGATGTGCTGATGCAGATCAAGCTCGAAATCGGCGAGCGCGCGGTAAAACGATTGATAGGTCATACATGCGTCGGCGGGCGGCGTGTAATCGTTTGTCGCGGCGCGCAAATCGCGCAAAATGTCGCCCGCCGTGT
>CBDUCU010000479.1:0-3599 GCA_965365725.1 uncultured bacterium
GCCGGTCGCTCACGTCGAGCTCACGCAACGGTATACGGTCGCTCAGCTGCTCCAGCGAGTCAAGAAGAAACTGCTAAAGGGTCAGGCCCGTACCGTCGCCTATTGCAGCTTCCCGCCCGAGCGCCTGCACGATCTCAAGCGCCGACATACCTTGATACTCTCTGTCCCGCGCCCGAAAGACCATAACGTTCGGCATCCATCACGCCTTCGAGCACTGGATAGACGCGCAGCGACAGCCCCTTACGACGCTCGCCAAGGAGGCCGGGGAAGAGCGCTCGATACGCTCCACGCAGCTCGCCGAGCACCTCCGACTAACCGCGCAGACCCATCCCTACTGGATTGACGCGCGCATGATCGACCACGCGGGCGAGACAATCCTCGCCCAGCCCGCAGGCGTACATAATGAAGCCGTACCCGCAGGTCGGCTACTGGGTTGCCTAAAGCCGCACGCCGCGCGAGCAGCCGATGGTGATAATCACGATGCAGAAGATGCCATGACAAGCTTATGAAAAAGAGTTGGCCGAAGATGCATGATCGAATCCCTCCTGTGGTTGAGGGCTGCCGGCTTCGCGTGTTCGCGTCGGGCGGCGGCCCTTTTTTCGTTTGTCGTCGCGCGCCGTGTTAATGTGCTTGAATTCTCGGAAAGGCTTGGTCGTCCGCACCCATGTATGCCCCTCTCAAAGTCCTGTTGAGTCTCGGCGGCCTCACGCCGGGGAAGTTGGCCGCGCGCGTCTGGCGTGAGATTAACGACGACGACATCTTCAACCGGGCGGCGATACTCGGCTTCTACTTCATGCTCGCGCTCATCCCTCTGTTGCTCTGCCTGACGGCGCTGCTCGGCCTCTTCGCGCAGACGGGGACGGATCTGCGCGACCAGTTGTTCGCACTCCTCGCCAGGGTCGCGCCCCGCTCCGCCTACGCGCTCGTCTACGACACCGTCGACGAACTGACCGAGGGCGGGAGCGGCGGCAAGTTGACGTTCGGACTGCTCGCCTCGGTCTGGGCCGCGTCGAACGGGATGCTCGCCATCATCGACACGCTGAATGCGGCCTACCACGTCCGCGAGGCGCGCCCCTGGTGGAAGTCCCGCCTCATTGCCGTCGCGCTGACGCTCGCGCTCGGCGTGCTCATCATCTCTGCGTTGATGCTGGTGCTCTACGGCGGACAGGTCGCAGAGGCGTTGTCCGTCGCCCTCAGACTCGGGGGTGCATTCACCGCCGCCTGGGGCTTTATACAGTGGCCCATCGTGCTCGCTTTCGTCTTTCTGGCCTTCGGCCTTATCTACTACTTCGCACCTAACCTCCACGAGCAGAAGTTCCGATGGGTGCTGCCCGGGATGGTCGTCGGCGTTGCGCTGTGGCTCGCCGGCTCGCTCGGCTTCCGCCTTTACCTCCGATACTTCAACACCTACAACGCCGTCTACGGCTCGCTCGGCGCGGTCATCATCCTCATGCTCTGGTTTTACCTGACGGGCGCAGCCATCCTCATCGGCGGCGAGGTCAACTCCGAGATTGAGAAGGCTGCGGCGGCAGCAGGCGACAGGTGCGCGAAACTACCCGGCGAGAAGGTCCCGGGCGAAAAGCAGAGAACGGGCGAGCGCGACGCAGGCGCAGCTGTTGCATGAGCTGCCTTTTACCCGGGCCGCCTCAGTAATCTAAAGCGCTCGACGCTAGTGCGCCACAGGATTTACGTCGAAGGGTTTTTGATTTGCGACCCCGATTATTCTTCATTGCGGATTCTCCGGACGACATTTCATTTTGAGCCCACCCTGTGTGTTTGAGAGAAACGCCATTCGGCGCGGTGCGGCGCGCGAGGCGTTGACATGGTAAAGCCAACGCGTTTATGCTCTGCCGGAGTGGTATAGTCCACTATGCCAAATCGTTGAAGGTTGATGAGAAAGCATCTTGACCGCAACAGCTTTGTTCCGCTCTACGCCCAAATCTATCAGGCGTTGCGCCGCGCCATCGACGAGGGCGAGATCAGTCCCGGCTCGCCCGTTCCGTCAGAGCGCGAGCTGTCGGAAGATTACGGCGTGAGCCGCATGACGGCGCGTCAGGCTTTGCGCGCATTGCGTCACGAAGGGCTCGTCTTCCGCGAGCGGGGCTTGGGTACGTTTGCCGCCAAGCGCAAGGTTGACGTGCATACGCGCAACCTCATCGGCTTTACCGAAGACATGCGGCAGCGCGGGCACAAACCAAGCTCGAAGCTCATCCATTTCTCGCGCGTCGCCGCATCGCCCGATACCAGCGAGACGCTCGGCATTGAACCCGGTGATGAAATCTTTCGTCTTGAGCGCTTGCGGCTGGCGGACGGCACGCCGATGGCTTACGAGACAAACTACATCCCCGCAGGACTCTGCCCCGACCTAGACAAATTCGATCTGCAGAAAGAGTCGCTCTATCGCGTGCTCGAAGATTTCTACGGCGTAAGAATGCACCGTGCCGAAGAGGTGCTCGAAGCAGCGCTCGCCTTGCGGCGCGAAGCGCAGTTGCTCTCGATCAAAGAAAAATCTCCCGTGCTCGTTGTTCATCGCGTCGTCTATTCGGATGCGAATCAACCTATCGAATCAGTCAAAACGCTTTATCGCGGAGACCGTTATCGCGCGACTTTCCATTTAACGAAGAACGAACTCTAAAGCGTCCGGCTAGGACCTGCTCCGATAATTCGCACGACAGCCCTCATAATGAGACGACTCCCGGCAGGCGAGAAGTTGATAGAGAGAGAGCGGCGCGCTTCCACAAAAAGAGGGCGCGTCGTTGCATCTTTTATTGTCTCTCTGTTATGGGTCTGCAACGCATTTTCACCTTCATCTCCGCGCGCCTTCGACCAAACGATTCAACAAAAATCTTCCGATCAACGCCCGTCTGCTTCAACAACACAGAGCGCACCGGCCAACGAGCTTTCGACAATTATTGACGGAGGTCACGTCGTCGAGTGGCTTGTCTCTTCACCGCTTCCTTCGGAGATTGATGCGGGCGCGTTTGAGAATTTTCAGCGCTTCAACATCGAACGCCTGCCCGAGCGCGATTATCTCGCTCCGTTTGGCGGCGCATCTGAGGTGAGACCACAGCCCGGAATTATGAGTGCCGGCGCGGAGAAAAAAAGCGGTGCGAATCAGTCGCCGCAAACGGATGCGCCCGCACAGCGCCCGCGCGCCGATCTACCTGAGACCGGCGCACAATCTGCGTCCGTAGGTTCTCAAGACTCGGCAATCGAAAGCATATCGTGGAGCGCGTATCGCGCAACCGCGCCGCGCATTGACTTCGCCTCTCTGCATGCGGGCGCGCCAATCGGGACGGCTTACGCGGCGGCACGTTTGACAGCCGAGCGCGAAGAAAATCTCTTTCTCGAAACCGATGGTTTTCTCGGCTCCATCTGGCTCAACGGCGAGAAGGTCTATGACGGTTTTCGTCTCGATGCGCAGCGCATTGTTCGTGCGCGCGTGCGCGCGGGCGAGAATCTTCTGCTCATGCGCTCGACCGGCGTGCGCGGCGACGCGTGGCGCAAAGGGGGCGGGTGGTCTGCGTCGCTGCGCGTGTGGCGCGCGCGCAGGGTTGGCGAAACAATTCTTGCGGGCGCGCTTCGTCACACTGGTTTTT
>CBDUCU010000480.1:0-3581 GCA_965365725.1 uncultured bacterium
TGGCCTATCCGGAAATGAATAAGCGCGAGCGCCGAAGGATTCTGCGCGGGTCGTTTCAAAGTCTGGGCAGGCAGCTCGGTGCATTCAGCCGTTTTCCGAGAGAAACCGCCGAGTCGTTGCGCAGCATCGTCGAATACGATAGCGAAGACGTAAAGCTCCTCGACGTTGCGCGCGAGCGCGGGCGCGGCGTGATCTTCCTGACCGCGCATCTCGGCGCGTGGGAAATACTCTGTTTTGCACATTCGGCCTTTTACGAACCGCTCAGCTTTCTTGTGCGTCCGATTGACAACCCGCGTATCGAAGAGATGATCGAGCGCATACGCATGCGCTTCGGCAATCAGCCAATCGACAAAAAGGCTGCTGCGCTGACATCGATGCGTCTGTTGCGTCGGGGCGGAACGCTCGGCATCCTCGCCGACCTCAACACGCAGCCGCGCGAAGGAGTTTTCGTCCCCTTCTTTGGTCGTCTTGCCTGCACCACCGCCGGAGCAGCCACGCTCGCTCTGCGCACTGATGCCACCGTCATCCCCTGCTGCGCCCCCTGGGACGCGCAGCAAAAAAAGTTTGTCTTTCGCGGCGGCCCCGTCCTCGAACTCGTCCGCACGGGAGACGACGCGCGCGACGTTGAGCTAAATACTGCACGCTTTACCGCCGCCATCGAAGACTATGTTAGACGTTTCCCCGATCAGTGGCTCTGGATTCATAAACGCTGGAAGACGCGACCCGAAGGCGAGCCTGATCTTTATTCAAAAGAGAAAGAAATCGACGCGCAGCCAGGCTGGATTCGCACAGAGATTGAACAAAAATAAGTTTGTCTGCTTTCGTTAGTCCATCACAGAACGCTAAGCCGCGAGATATTTGTATATCTCGCGGCTTAGCGTTTTGATTTTAAGAGGACGCAATTTGCATGCGTCTCTCATCCTGGATTTACCACTGGAAACGGTTGCGGTATTCGCCCGCGTTGATAAACGCCTTGACCATCTCGGCGCGGTGGAAATCGCCGCCGTGATTGTTGAGCTTCTGAAGCCAGAAGTTAAAGCCTGAGAGGTCAGAGTCCGGGCCTTCATCCGGGTTGCGATGCAGATAACCGAAGTATTGCATAAGAACGAAGGCGGGGTTCTTTTCGCGGTTCTTAAACTCGGCGCGGTCGGCGACGATGCGCAGGATCGAGGCGCGCGTGTGTCCGCCCGAACTCATCCCGCCGATCAGCCCATCGCGCAACTCCTGATTGCCGCTGAGACCCGCGTTTTGCAGCAACGCATCGACATACTGCTCGTTGGTCGTCGCGCTGTAGCGGGCCTGGAATTCAGGCCGCACAACCCATGCCTGAATCAACGCCTGTCTGTTCTGCTCAAGTCGCTGTTCCCAACCTGTTTGACCGACAATCACGCCGCGCGAAATCTCCTGCATGTCGATAAGAAACGGGTTGCGTCGCGGCATCTCGCCGTAGCTCGCTTTGTGCAGGCGATAGAGCAGGTAACCCGTCTCTTGAAACTCGACCGAGAGAAAGAATGCGCCCGACGTGTTGATGCGCATACCCTCGACGCAAGACGGGGTCGAGCCGCACTGCGTAATCTGCCGCCGCCAGAAGTCGAGACCCGAATCATCGGCTTCGCGCGAAAGAAAGTCGCGGTATTGTTGCTCGACGAAAAAGGTGCTGTCGTCAATATCGTTTGAGGCAAAGACAGGTGAGGCCGGAGCAGAATTGAAGACGCCGCTTAAAATCGTTTTGCCCTGCGCGTCCGCGACGACGACGGTCGAGGCCGTTGTCACGCTCGGCACAGCTTGCCCGCGCTCGCTCTCAAGCTCAATCTCGGTCTCAAGCGTCGAATTGATGACGAGGTTAGAGACGTGCACGCCATCAACAAAGATGCCGAGCACTGTGCCCGCAGGAAGATTTACTTTCTCGACCTCGACGTTGAAATCGCGTCGCCCATCGCGCGAGCGGAAACGCGCGTGACCCGAAGGCGTAAGCCCGTTGACGGCTGCGCCTGCCAGACGCGACTCGATGCGCAGTTCACCGTTGAAAGGGTTGGGCGTAGGTGAAGGCGCGGGGCCGGGCGCAGGCGCGTTCATCGAGAAAGAGCCTGCGAGGACTGTGTTGCCCGATGCGTCGGCGACGACGACGCGCGTGCGCGAGTTGATTTGCGGCACTTGTTGACCGTCTTCGGTCTTGCGGCGCAACTCGCTGCGGTCGAGATTTGCTGCGACCGCGATGTTGCCGATGAATGTGCCGTCAACCAAAACTCTCAAGACGCTTCCCGCCGGTAGATTGACGTTCTCGATCCTCACTTTGAATTCGCGGTTGCCGCCTTCGATCTCAAATTCGGCTTCGCCCTTTGGCACGATGCCGTTTATTGCGCCGCCCGCGAGGTCTGCTTCGATCTCGTTAGGCGTGACAAAAGGCGTGGGACTCGGGGTCGCGCCGGGCGTGGGTGCGGGCGTTGCTCCCGGCGTGGGCGACGGAGTAGCTCCGGGCGTAGGTGACGGACTGGCAACCGGAGTAGGCGAAGGCGTGGCAAACGGCGTGGGCGAGGGAGATGCGCCGGGTGATGGACTCGGCGAGGGGCTTGCACCGGGAGTTGCTCCGGGCGAAGGACTGGGAGTTGGGTTTGAACCCGAGCCGGGGCCGGCTGCGCCTGCCGGTGTCAACGCGCCGGAGATCACAATTGATGCGGCGAACAGAAACGCGAAGCCAAGAAAGCCCGCGCGTAGTTTGGGGAGGGTCGATAAGTTCTTTATAAAAGTCATCCGAGTTTTGCTCCTTACTGTTGTCTTGCCCTTTTATTTGTTGGGTCGGCGGTAGAAGGTTCGGTCATGCCGACACCCTACAGAGCGACGGAGCGTGCGAAAAATACATTTTGAAAAACATGAATCTTAAATTGATCTAAGTCTGCTTGTGTTGACGAGTTTTCATCTGGCTTTCATACATCATCACCGGCGCAAACTATTCTGACGGTGCTCCAAACTTTTACGGTTCTTGACAGGAATCAGCCGATGGGCATAGATTCTCGCCACACTCCCCGCAGCATTGACTTTTCCGATAAGGAATAGACGCGCGCAGGCGTAAAGCGCACACGCCACGCGGCACAAAGCATCCTCAGATCAGACCACATACATCCGGCACAGCGCGCCTCGGTGTGTGACGTAAAATGCGCTTGTATGCAACTCATCCCTTCAGCCCCTGCAGGAGAACCTCTCATGTCTAATCTTCACATCTTCAAGCGCCGCGCTAAGTGGCTTGTCGCCACCATGCTCTCGCTTCTTTTGGTCTCTGCCATGTTTCCGGCGACCTACGTTGCTCGCGCGCAATCGGACGCGCAAGAGTTAAGTTCGATTGCGCAGGTTCCACCCGGCGCGGCCTACATCCAGAGAAACCTCGTCTCGGATGTGCCCGGCCTCGCGCTCGTCGAAGACAAACTGCTCGTCAACCCCTGGGGCATTGCGCTGACCTCGACAAGTCCCTTCTGGGTCGCCAACAACGTCACTTCCACCTCGACTCTCTATCGCGGCGACGTGGCGGGCAGCCCGCTTGTGCGCAACCCGTCGCTCGGTTTTGTCCGAATTCCCGGCGGGTTGCC
>CBDUCU010000481.1:0-3576 GCA_965365725.1 uncultured bacterium
GACAGTGAAGAGGAAGATGGCGCGGATAATCTTATCAAAGACGAGATCGATGATTTGGCTCATGTTTTTGAAGGGCGGCTTAATGACATTTATACATCGTTTTCCAGGTCGAATGTTGAGATGCGATCGACGGACAAAAGTGTCAGTGATATCATCCTTCGCGTGTTGAGGTCAACCAAGGATCTGACAGAGGTTGATCGCTTTTTGACACAAGAGCATATTGACGCGTACATCAAGTCAATTTCTCCAAAAGAGTCATTGTCAAACTCAAGTGATCATAATGGTAACCGAGAGAAATGGGATGTTCCTTTTTCAGGCACAGGGCAAACTGCTGACCACCGGCTTCCGCTTCGACCTGAATGGAATGACATCTTGGCAGGGTACGCGATTGAAGTCTGTGTGCTTCTCACTTACAGATACTATTCGAAATCCTCGCTCGTGCGTGGCGACGACGTAGCCGAGCGAGGGGCTTTCATAAAGCACATTGTCCCACGCGAGCGGAAATCCGAGATTACGGCGCGGCCTATCATCGAGAAAAAGATTCGCAACCATCCACGCGCCATACTCAAACTCCCGGACATGCGCAGGCGCAGATTCTTCCCTGTATGGACGAACGACGTAGCGAGTCAGGAAATGCGGCGCGGCAAAGACGACCTGAGACGCATGAAAGCCGCGCGCGCTTTGCCCGTCCTGTGCGATTGCGATTACGTCAACGCCTCCCTGCTCTCCTTTCGGAATAACATCGCAGACAGCCAGACCGAGACGCACGCGCGCGCGCGCCTTCTCGAAAAGATGTGAGACGAGCCGCCCGTTGCCTTCGGGCCAGGTAATGAGCGGCTGCGTATCCTCGCCCGCCTTGACCATCCGCGCGGCGAAATAGAAGAGTCCGGCCCACGCGCTCGTCTGCTCCGTAGTCAGCCCGTAATCGTCGCGACAGGCGTAATCGACAAACCAGCGCAGACGCGAGGACGTAAACCCACGCGCGCGCATCCACTCCGACATCGAAATCTTATCGAGCGCCGTGACTTCCGCATCATCCGAGCAAGCGCTGACCGGAATATCAAAAGCGCGACGACCGCGCGCGTCGCGCCACGCAGCCCACTTGAAAACCTCATGATTAAAAGCATCAAACTGCGCAACGTCTTCCTGCACCGCCCCTGCATGCAAGTAAAGACCTTCGTACCAACGCCCGCGATAAAAGATTCTCTCTTCGGGGTCGCGGCAGAGAAACTGTTCGGCGACGATTGGATTTCCTTCAGCATCCGCGCCTTCGAGCACGCTCATCTCATCAAGCAGCGTCACGAGCGCGCGGTTCTCCTTTGTCGGCGCAGGAAGGTAATGCGCGCCCCAGGGGTATGGCACAACGCCGTGCCGTTCGCCGCTTCGAGCAGTGCCGCCCGCCGCAGGCTCAAGCTCAAGCAGGATGAAATCATCGAACCCTGCGTGCAAAAATCGCCACGCCGCAGAAAGACCCGCCACGCCGCCGCCGACAATTACAACACCGACCTGCTCCCAATTGTCTGCCGGAACTTCAACGCGCGATGGATCGCGCAGGCGATGACCAAAGCTGTCGCTTGCTCCGACAATCTCGCCTTCGGGCATCCGCGGAGCCTCGCTTGTGCGACACGCGGCGAGCGCGGCGGGGAGGCCGAGAAAGGCAGCCAGAATTTCACGACGTGTAAACATCTGTGCGACGAGAGAGATGATTTTCCCTATTGAGTATGTGCGAAAGAATTTTTACCACAGAGACACGGTTTTATATTGAACTGTTTCTCTGCTGTTATTTGTCGCTGCCCATCTTCAAACTAACCATCCTGCGGCTTCGCTTCCAGGTTGCCACCCATAGAGACAGGAGCGTTGATGTCGTGCCCACAGTGCGGGCACAACGCTCGCTCACGTTTTTTGTTTCTTTGAATCTCTTCGGCAAAGCCGGAGGCGAGAATGCCTGTGGGGAGCGCAAAGATGCCGACACCGAGCACGGCGATCAAGCCGCCGAGCAGTTTGCCGAGCGGCGTAATGGGAAACACGTCGCCGTAGCCGACCGTCGTCAAAGTCGCCACGCCCCACCATAGAGACGAAGGGATGCTGTCAAACTTGTCGGGTTGCGCCTCGTTCTCCGCGTAGTACATCGCGCTCGAAGAGAAGACGAGCATCACGAGGACGACAAAGAGCGTGATAAAGAGTTCTTCCTTCTTCGAATCGAGCACGCGAACGAGCGTCCGCATCGAGGCCGAATAGCGCGCGAGCTTAAAGACGCGGAAGAGCCGGAAGAGTCGGAGCGAGCGGACGAAGCGCAAATCGAGCGCGGCAAATTCGAGATAGAAAGGGAGAATCGCCAGCAGGTCGATGATCGCCATCGGCGAGAGCGCAAACCTGATGCGCCCCTTTATCGCTCCTGCGTAACGCGGGTCGCACGTACATGCCCACAGACGCAGCGCGTATTCCGTCGTAAAGACGATGACTGAGAAAATCTCAAAGGCGCGAAAGTATGGCTCATAAGGCGAGGCGATTGTCTGCACGGTCTCCAGCATCACGGCGACGACGTTGACGACGATCAAGGCCATGATGAAGAAGTCGAAATAGTCGAAGGCCGTCCGTGCGCCGTCCGCGCGAGGCGGGCACTCGACGATTTCATAGACGCGGTGTTTGAGTCTCTCGTACATCTTTATGAATGAGCAGGATGCAGTGAGCAGTAGAAATTGAGAAGCTGTTTGAAAAAGCCCCGTGAGGGGCGAAATATTTGTAGCTTGAGTTTTTCTCTTTCAAGCTCCGTAGGAGCTGACATGTCGCTCCTACGGAGCTTGGGTCTTGTGTTCACGTTGGCTACAAATATCACGCTCCTACGGAGCTGTCTTTATCAAACAGCTTATGAGCACTATGCGAGAACGATCTTTTACTACCTACGGCTCACTGTTCAAACCGTCGCCATTCCGTTTCGTAGTAGCGAACGAGCGCTTGATTGTCGAGACGGTTGATCTCGACATCGACGGGGCCGAGGTCGGCTGGAATTGCAAAGAGCGCGAGCATCGAATCGTTTGTGATAAACCGCAGAGGTATCTCTTGCGGTGCGCGCGCGGGCGGCTCGAAAGGCGCGGTGCGCGCGAGCGCAAATCCCCACACGCCGAAAGACGGCACGGCTGCGTGATAAGCGCGGACGTTAAATCCTGCGGCTTCCATCGTCCGAAGGATGCACCAGTAGGCGTTGCGTGCAAACAGTGGCGAGGTGCATTGGACGGAGAAGGCCGCGCCGGGCGCAAGCCTTTGTTTGAGCAGACGATAGAAACGCGTCGTGTAGAGCTTGCCCAAAGCGAAGGAGTTTGGATCGGGAAAATCGATGATGGCCGCATCAAACTGTCCAACATCGCGCTCGATCCAGACCATCGCATCTTCATTGACGACGCGGACGCGCGCATCCTCGTATGCGTGCTCGTTCAATTTTGCAAGCGGCGGAAACTGGCGAGAGAGATTTGTCATCTCCGGGTCTAAATCGACAAGCACCACCTCTTCGACCGACTTGTATTTGAGAATCTCTCTGAGCGCCAGCCCGTCGCCGCCGCCGAGCACGAGCACGCGGCG
>CBDUCU010000482.1:0-3572 GCA_965365725.1 uncultured bacterium
ACGCTCGTCTTTATGGCGGGCAGACTTTCCGGGATGGGGTTGTCAAGTTCCGTCTCCGTCTATACGGTCGGCGAGCACTTGCCGCGTCAGGACTAAGCGCTCTTGGGTTCCGACTGGCAAATCTCCGCAGGTTACCTCTCGGAGCTTTCACGCCCCGCCATCTATGCGCTCAGCGTCCTTGCCTCGACGCTGATTCTCACCTCCGCGCGTAAACAGTTCAATCACCTCGCAACCATCGGCTGGACGCTCGGCTCTTTTGCGCTCCCACACATCGTCGCGCCGCTCTACCTCGCCGCGCTCATAATTCGCTCACACAAACGCAGAGACGATCCCGCGCGCGCAGAACACGCAACGACCGTTGACGAGACTGTCTCGCCAACTACTTCTGAGCCTGACGAGCAAGCGTGCGCCCCTTCCACCGTTGATGCTCGTTCGGACGAGACGAGCGCAGTTGAAACTCAACTCTCAACTTCGGATGAGAACGAACAGATGCAAGCCAAGCCTTTACGGTTTGGCTTCTCGCTGCCTTTTGTCTATGCGTCGCTATTGCTGGCGGCAGGCGCGCTTCTTTTCTTCAACGACTACCGAAGTGCAGACGCACACTTCGCGCGCGCAAAAGACGCAAAACTCTTTGGCCAAACAGACCGCGCCATCAGCGAATACCGCTCTGCGCTTGCTCGCAAAGACGACGCACACACACGCAAACAGCTCGGGAGCGAGCTTTACGGCGCTGGCAAATGGGAGGAAGCGTTAGATCAATTTCTGATGGCAGGACGCATGGACAAGCAAGATGATTTACTCGCTTATCACATCGGCCTGACGCTCGAAGCGATGGGACGACGCGCTGAAGCATCGACCGAGTATCAAAAATTTTTACGCAGCCCTCAATGCACGCAGCAGCCAATGGATTCGTCTTGCAACGCCGCGCAAAAACGCGTCGAAGCAATTGCCAACGAAGCTCGTTAGCGGCTCAAAGAACGAAATCTTCCTCTTGCCTGCACCAACACTCGCTGAGAGACGAGACGCGAGCCCGCCCTCTCAACATTGAAACTTGAGAGGGCGGGCTCGCGTCTCTAAACTAACAGAAAGATTAATCAGCGCGGAGAAGGCGACCAATTGCGTCGCGCAAACGTTGCGGGGCGGCGTTCTGTGTGCCGATTTGTGGGTCGCGCCAGTTGTCGAGGATTGAGACTTTATGAACGCATGCAACCGTGCAGTATGGCGCACACCACTTTTCGGTTTCGTATTCGCGGTCGATGTGCTCCTGCGTATATTCGGCCAGAGGAATGCCGGGCGTGCCGCGTTGCTGCGAGCAGTGATGGACTAAGCCGTCCTCGCAGATGTAGAGATAGCGCGCGCCCGCACGACAGCGCCATTCGTTGGGCTTGCCTTCCGCGAGATTGTTCTGAAACCAACCCAAGCGCGCATACTCGGTCTTGCTCACGCGCTTGATCTCTTCAAATACGTTCTTCTCGCGCTCGCCCAGAGGCTTCAAAAGTCCCTGCCCGTCGTGAATCACGCCGACCGTCGTTGAAAAACCCAGCTCGATGGCGCGGTTGGCAATGGTCTGTGCGTCTTCCGGGTTCTTGATGCCCGCGCCGATGACCGAATTGATGTTGACTTGAAAGTCGGCGTGCTCGGCAAGCCACTTCAAACGCTTCTCAAGCAGACGCAGGCTCTTGTGCGAAACGTCGTCAGGCTCGACGTTGTCGATGCTGATCTGTAGATAGAGAAGCCCGGCGCGGTTCAAACGCTCGATGCGTTTCGGGTTGAGATAGAAGCCGTTGGTGATGAGGCCCGCGATCATCCCGCGACGGTTGATGTGAGCGACGATCTCATCAAGCTGCGGGTGCATCATCGGCTCGCCACCCGAAATGGTGATGACGGACGTGCCGAGGTCGGCTAGCTTGTCGAGACGACGCAGCATCTCTTCGAGGGGGACGGGGTCGGACGTGCGGTCGTATTCGTTGCAGTAAGCGCACGCGAGATTGCAACGCCGCATGGGGACGACGTGCGCGAGCACGGGGTGTCGCGTCGATAGAAGCGCGCGCGAGATAAAGCCCGCCTCGCGCAGCTTGAGTTTAAGAAACGTGCTTCTCTTCATTAAGACTTTGGGCCGTTTGTTAATGCGGATGGCGCGCTAGAAAATAGCGCGAAGAGCGCGCTTGAATCAAGCCGACAGTGCTTCGTCGCACATCCTACAAAATCAGAGGGCTTCGGAAACTCGGCGCATCCGAAGCCCTCCGTTTGTCCAAAATTGTGCCGCCTTAGCCCTTGACGATCTTCACGTCCGAGCCAAGATTGAGTTCAAAGTTCTTAGCCGAGACAGGAGCGTTTCGTTGCGGGTTGAGAAGACGGACGGTCGTCATGTCGCCGTTTCGTTCGACGACGCGCGTCTGAACCGGCATGCCGTTGTCGTCAACCCAAATCTCTGCGTGACGGTATCCGGCGTTGCCCTTCGGGACGAGTTTCAACCACCAGACGTGTGCGCCGCCCTGTTCAAGCGTGCCCTCGCCAAGCACTTCAACCGGATGAAACTTAGTGGCAAGCTCCGATTTTGAGACGTTCAGACCGAAGCCGAGCACGTTGCCGACCTTATTGTTCTTTGAAGCCGCGCTCGTGCTCCCCTTGTAAGCCATGTTCATGCGCGGCTTAAAGAGCGTGTATTCGCCGCCCATGACAGAGAGAATCTCATTTTGCGGCTTGCGCCAGTCAACACGAAGCGAGACGTTTCGGCCCGCGCCGGGAATATACTGCACGTCGCCGACAAAGTTTGTTTCGTCCTTGATCTGCGCGTTGTATTTCTGCATCCAGATGCCTGCGCGCAGTGATTTCAGCTCGTGTCGGTTGCGCTCCATCTTGTTGAGAATGGAGGTGACAAGCCCCGCGCCTTGCGGTGCGGGAGCGGCGGCGCTGGCAGTCGAGGGAACCACAGCCACAGTGGAAACCAGCATTAAAACGATCAAACCAAGCGTTGCGAACTTTCTCATGCAAACTCCTTCAAAAATTTGGGGAAACCAATGAGCCCGGCAACAAAACCGTGCGATTATCGATAGATGATTACTCGATGTCAACCTCGTAATAGACGATACGACCGCGTTCGTCCCTCAGTTCTCTAACCCCTTTTACGCGCGCGCCCGTCCTTCCGGATGCAAGCCGTGCGCCGCGCTCAATCTCTTCCGCGTCGGGGTTTTGGGCCAGATTTTCGGCCCTGAGGAGCAATTTTTCGGCTCCAACTGGCGAATTTTGATGCAGCGCACCCCATCCCGGTTTGCCGTTGTCGAACCAGCTTTTCGGGGTTAAAAAGACAAATGCCAGGATCAGCACGCACAAAACGTCATATTGCCAGGTCGTCCGACCGTAAGACCAAAAAACGATGCGTTTGAGTATGCGGAGAAACATAAATGCAGCAATCAGAGGAGAGATGCTAGAGGATAGTTAAAAACAGCCTGCCTTTTATCTAACCTCTATCCTCGAATCTCTGACCTCTGCATTATATCTGGACGCGGGCAGGAGGGGCAACGATCTGGCCGTCGCGCATCTGTACGATACGCCGACACATGGCGGCGGCC
>CBDUCU010000483.1:0-3571 GCA_965365725.1 uncultured bacterium
GAAGGACCACCGGGGTGCCGGCACGGTGCTGCCGAGAAGGCCGCACACGCGCACGCCTCTAAACGTAAAGGGCGCTTATTGCGTCTATTGCTAGTTTCCAGAACTCACAATCGGCAAGCGTGCGCAAACCCCGCGCTCTGCATTAAACTCCTCACGCGATGAGCAAAATCGAGAAGCGACAAGAGGCGGAATCGTTGGCGGCCAAAGTTGAAGCCGCAGACCGCTCGTCCGCCGTTCAGCCGACGCATTACGGGCCGGATGAAAAGGAACTCGATGCCGAGCTTGAACGCTCCGAAGGTCTATCTTCGTCCAGCGCCGCGATAACCAACAGCGCAAAGTCTTTTGAAAAAGAGGACGCGCCTTCGTCTGTGCGCGCGCAGCCGCCGGAAGATTTCACAGGGCTGCGAGTTGAAGAGACGAAACGGGTCTCAGGCGGCGCGCCCGCCGTCCTCTCTGCCATGAAGCACGCCTGGCGCGAGATGGGAGTCGTGCGAAGTGCGCAGACGCTTCTACGCATCAATCAAAAGCAGGGCTTCGATTGTCCGGGCTGCGCATGGCCTGACCCTGACGGCGAACGTTCGCATTTCGAGTTTTGCGAAAACGGCGCAAAGGCGGTCGCCGAAGAAGCGACCACGCGGCGCGTTACGCCGGAGTTTTTCCGCGAATGGAGCATTGCTGATCTTTCGCACAAATCCGACTACTGGCTCGGCAAACAGGGACGCATCACGCGCCCCTTTGTGCTGCGTCGCGGCGCAACACACTATGAGCCGATTGAGTGGGACGAGGCTTTCAAACTCGTCGCCGATGAATTAAACGCGCTTGGCTCGCCCGACGAAGCGGCCTTCTACACTTCGGGGCGCACGTCGAACGAGGCCGCGTTTCTCTATCAACTCTTTGTCCGGCAGTTTGGCACAAACAATCTGCCCGACTGCTCGAACATGTGTCATGAATCATCGGGTCGTGCGTTGACGGAAACCATCGGTATCGGCAAAGGCACGGTCACGCTCGAAGATTTTCAATTAACCGATGCGATCTTTATCATCGGTCAAAATCCGGGCACAAATCATCCGCGCATGCTGACGACTTTGAGCGATGCCAAACGTCGCGGCGCAAAAATAGTTCACATCAACCCGCTTCCTGAAACCGGCATGGGCCGCTTCAAGCACCCGCAGCGCCCGCTCGATTTGATCGGCGCGGGCACGCAGCTCGCCGATCTCTTTCTGCAAGTCAGCATCAACGGCGACGTAGCACTCCTCAAAGGCATCATGAAAGAAGTGCTTGAGGAAGAAGCACGACGGCCCGGTCAGGTGTTGGACTGGAATTTTATCAAAGAGAAATCATCGGGCTTCGACGAATTTGCGCGCGCGCTGCGCGAAACGAGTTGGGACGAGATTATCGAGCAGAGCGGAGTTGCGCGCGCTGAGATGCGCGAGGCCGCGCGCGTCTTTATCGAATCCAATCGCACAATCGTCTGCTGGGCGATGGGGCTGACGCAACACAAAAACGCTGTTGCAAACATTCAAGAGATCGTCAACCTTCTACTCCTGCGCGGGCAGATCGGACGACCGGGCGCGGGCGCGTGCCCCGTGCGCGGACATTCAAACGTGCAGGGCGACCGGACGATGGGAATTTGGGAGCGCCCGACCGATTCTTTTCTCGATGCGCTTGGAAGCGAGTTTGATTTCGAGCCGCCGCGCCGTCACGGCCTCGACACCGTCGAGACGATCCTTGCCATGCACGAGCGCCGCGTCAAAGTCTTCTTCGCGCTCGGCGGAAATTTTCTCTCGGCTACGCCCGACACGGAATTTACCGCCGAAGCTCTCCGGCGTTTGCGCTTGAGCGCGCAGGTCTCGACAAAACTCAACCGCGCGCATCTCGTCACGGGCGAGCAGGCTCTGATCCTTCCGTGTCTCGGACGCACGGAGGCTGACGAACAAAAGACTGGGCCGCAGTTTGTCACGATGGAGAATTCGATGGGCATCGTCCATCAGTCGCACGGCACGCTTGCGCCCGCATCCCCGCATCTGTTGAGCGAGCCTGCAATCGTGGCGAAGTTAGCGCGCGCGGTGCTCGGCGAGCGAGCGACGCTTGAGTGGGAGCATCTTGTTGAAGACTACGACCGCATCAGGGAATTGATCGAGCGCACGATTCCCGGTTTTGAAGATTACAACCGGCGTGTGAGAGCGCCGGGAGGTTTCTATCTGCCGAATGCGGCGCGCGAAGGAGTTTTTCTAACCGCTACAAACAAGGCCATCTTCACCGTTCACGAATTGCCGCGCCATGAGCTTGCGCCGGGAGAGTTTTTGATGATGACGATGCGCAGCCACGATCAATTCAATACAACGATCTACGGTCTCGACGACCGTTATCGCGGAATCTTCAACGAGCGGCGCGTTGTCTTTCTCAACGCGGAAGATTTGAAGCAAAGTAATTTGTCGGCGGGCCAAGTGGTCGATCTCGTCAGCCACTTCAAAGGCGAAGAGAGAATTGCGCGCCGTTTTATCGTTGTGCCTTACCAAATTCCGCGTCGCTGCGCCGCGACATATTTTCCTGAAACCAACGTTCTCGTTCCCGTCGGCAGCGTCGCCGACAAAAGCAACACGCCCGCTTCAAAATCAGTCCGTATCAGTATTCGTCCGTCCGATGCGGCTTTGAAATTCGACTACGATCATGTTGAAGGGCAGAAGGCGGCAGGTGCGGACAGGAAAACGCAGAGTTGACGAATTTGCATGGCTCAATCAGTGAATATCCGTCAAATCTGCGTCTATCTGTCTTCCAGCATCGCGCTTTCAATCCATAAGGAGAAACCAGATTGAGCTCAAATTTTCGACAGGCCGTCTCTCTCATCATCGCCGTTGTCATCTTCACATCGTCCGTCAATGTCTATGCGCAAACTTCAAAACAAAAGATCGAAAGCGGGCGACGCTATCCGCGTCTTGTTGTTCGCGGCGCAATAATCGTTGACGGCAACGGCACGCCCGCCTCCGGGCCGAAAGACATCGTCATTGAAAACGGTTTGATTGCTGAGATCGTTCCGCTCGACCCGGTTGCCCTCAAGGAGGGCAGGGCCAAACGGCCCGCAGGCGACGTTGAGATCGACGCAACAGGAAAATACGTTCTGCCCGGTCTGATCAACCTGCACGGCCACGTTCAAGGCGAGCGCGGCGACAAGCCGCAACCGCTCGAATACGAACTCAAGCTCTGGCTCGCGTGCGGGATTACGACCGTGCGCGATGTAACGAGCGACACGAAAAAGACGCTTGCGCTCAAACAACAATCGGCGGAAGGCCGCGTCGCCGCGCCGCGTCTTTTTGTCTATCCAAACTTTATGGCTGCGCCCACGCCGCGCACCGCCGAAGCCGCACGCGCACGCGTCCGCGACTTGAAACAGTTGGGCGCAGACGGCATGAAACTCTTCGGCATCGACCGCGATTTGATGGCCGCGATGATGGACGAAGCGCGCAAACAGGGCTTGAGGGTCGCGCATCACACGGGCGTTGAAGAGACAAACGCCTGGGACGACGTGCGCTGTGGCACGACCTCAATCGAACACTGGTACGGCATCCCCGAC
>CBDUCU010000484.1:0-3557 GCA_965365725.1 uncultured bacterium
TTTCGGGTTTATGATAAATCCGCCGATTGCGCTCTACTATATGCAGGGCTTGAATACCACGCCGGTTCATGGCCACACCGCGCTCTTTGGCGTTTATGGCATGCTCGGCATCGGGCTGATGCTGTTCTGCCTGCGCGCATTGCAGCCGGGCAAGGCCTGGAAGGACTGGCCTCTGCGCACCGCCTTCTGGTCAATCAACGCCGGGCTGATGCTGATGGTCGTGCTCTCGCTTTTGCCCATCGGATTGATGCAGACATGGGCGGCTGTCGAGGTGGGAACGTGGTATGCGCGCTCGGCTGAGTTTTTGCAGACGGGCTTGATGGACAATCTGCGCTGGATGCGCATCGTGGGCGACACGATCTTTGCAGTCGGCGCATTTGTGCTCGGCTACTTCATACTCGGTCTTCTCACAGGCCATTCGCACGACAAGCGCGGGATGGTCAAAGAAGGCGAATCTGAAGTGGTAAACATCGACGCAGTCCCGGCGCATGCGGGCGATTAAAACGCACTTCAGTCTGAAAGCGCGGGGCGCTACTAGGTGAGCCCGCCGTGAAGTGAGCACGGAGAAAACTTTACGCCTTCATTCAAGAATGAATGAAGGCGTAAAGTTTTTATTCGCACAAAATTGCTGGTGAGTGCAAAAGCCCTGCGCTTCCAGCACAGGGCTTTTGCACTCACAGATGGTTTTGGCTTCCCCCGATAGCTGCGCAAATTCACCACGACAAGCGAAGATTTCCCCAGCGCAGGGCGGCGCAAAAGCGTCTAAACTCTCAGAAATACGGCTAAAAACCCCAGTTTTCCCGCCTTGTAAATGGGCACATTGATTGCCATGTCAAAAGTGAAACGGCGGGCGCGTCTATCCTTAAGACCGCGCCCGGGAAGGAGTGAAGACAATGTTTCTTTCAACCACTCAACGCAGCTACTTGAGAATGCTGCTCGAACTCGTTTTGTTTGCCATCCTGGTCTTCGCCCTCGGCGCAATGATTAGCGTGAAGGCGCAAACGTCCGGCTCTGCAAATCCGCTCGGCGTAGCCATCACGTCGAACAACGAGCCGCTCTACAAGGATTACAGGGGCGTAACAATCGGCATGACGGCCGACGAAGCACGCCAGAAACTCGGCGAGCCGGCTGATAAAAGCGATGCGCAGGACTTCTATAACTTCTCTGATACCGAGTCGGCCCAAATCTTTTACGACGCTTCGCGCCGCGTGATGGCTGTCTCTGCTCACTACGTCGGTCTGACTGCAACGACCCCGACTGCAAAGGCCGTGTTCGGAGCAGACGTTCAGCCGCGCGCCGACGGCTCGGTCTATCAGCTCGTCAAGTACCCGCGCGCTGGCTACTGGGTCTCGTTTAGCCGCACGGCGGGAGAAATGCCTGTCATTACCGTGTCGATGCAGAAGACTCGTTAAAGCATAGGCAACGGAACTCGAAAGGGGCGTTCGTGATGGCGAAGAAAGATTCGAGCCATAGAGAAGTGCTCTTTAGCGATGTGCCCGGCGACGAAGACAAGGTAAGACTGATCCTCACGGAGTGGGGCATTGAAGAGCGCGCAATCAACCGCATACTGCGCGAGGCGCGTACGCAGGTCGCGCAAATCGCAATCGAGCAGGACAGCTTGCCACAGAGCGCGCCCCCGCGCGCGAGTTTGACAAACTGAGAGGATGTTTGCGCGCATCGTCCTTCGCCGTTCGCGCCAAACTGGGCGACCATGAATGAGATAAGTTTGAAGAAGGACGGCGTTTACAGACTGCCGGACGGCAGAGAGTTTATCGCCGGCGCAGGCTACGGAGGCACCTACGGCCTCTTTTCGCAGCGTGCTTGGGACGGCTTTGGAAGTCCTGAATTGCGCGTCCTGCGCGACGGGCGCATTCATGCCGAAGGCAACGTCCAGACGCGCCTGAGCGTCCGCGACCTGACCGATACGGGCAAGCGCGCACGCCACTTCTGGCGCGACCGTCTGCTCTGATTGCGACCGTCTCGAAAAAAAGTCAAGATTTGAAAGCCCCCGCGCCGCATCATCGGCGTGTGGGGCGTGGAGTGTTTAATTGAGAAGCTTCAACGAACTGCTTGAGACACATGCCGATTTGGACGCGCTCTTTTTTGAGCATCAACGCGCGCTGCTCAGACACGACTGGGCAGAGGCTGCGCTCCGGCTCGAAGAGTTTGAGACAATACTGCTCGGGCATATCCAGATTGAGGACGAGCGGCTGATTCCTGTCTATGCCGAGCGCGCGGGTTACGTGCGCGGGGGCGATCCGGAATTCTTTCGCGGCGAGCATCGGAAGATGCGCGAGATGATCGAGTGGTTTAAGGAACAAATGCCTCGTCTTGCCGCGACCGACGATGTTGACCGCGCGCTCATCAAGATGCTCGACGCAGAGACCTCTTTCAAACATCTCGTCGAGCACCACAACACACGCGAAGAACAGATGCTCTATCCCGTGCTCGACCGCGTTACGACCGAAGAGGAGCGCAAGCGGTTGCTCGCCGATTCAACGACTTCGCAACAAAAGACCGTAGAAGCCTAAAGTCGCAAAGGAAACGGCTCCGCGCATTTAGCGCAAAATCAGAATGCGACTTTTTAGCGCGGCTTCGGTTGGGCCTTATTAATAATCGCTAAGAGGCGGGCTATGGCCCGCCTCTTAGCGATTATTATTTTACCGGTTCAGGTCTTCCCGCTCATTTACACGCTGACGACTCTTGCTTCCTCTTCAATTGCCTCTGCGTGCTCCTCTTTGGTCTTTCGCCCGTCGAAGAAAAACTCTAAGTGGTAGACGTTCTCGGAAAGCGACGATTTCATCTCGCAGCCGGAGTTGTGGAAGACCTTGAGCATGGCGTGATTGTGTGCCAGCACGTCGGCTGTAAAACCGGCGATGCCGCGCGCGCGGGCAATCCGCATCAGTTGTTGCAAAAGCAGCGTGCCAAGGCCGCGCTTTTGATAGCCGTCTTGAACGAGGAATGAAACATCGGCCGTGTTGGTGGCGCGATTGAGGATGTAGCTGCCGGAGGCGGCAATCCGCTCGCGGTCGCCCTCCCAGACGAGCGCCACGACAGTCATCTCGTTCTCATAATCGACGTTGACGACGCGTTGCAGCTTCTCGTGCGGCATTGCTTTGATGTAAGCAAAATAACGGTCGTAGATGCTCTGATCCGAGCAGGTGTAGAAAAGCTCCTTCATCAGAGATTCGTCGGTCGGCTTCACGGCTCTCAGACGCAGGCGCATTCCATCGGCCAGAGTCTCCTGTCTTTCAGTGTCGCGCGGGAAAGGCGAGCCGGGCAGAAGAATCTGATCTTCATAGACGAGATGCGCGCGCTTGGCCTCTGCGAGCAGCTCTTCGCGGAACTTCGGGTGCGCGATATTGATAAGCGCCATCGCGCGCTCGCGGACGTTTTTGCCCCACAAACTCGCGATGCCGTATTCGGTGACGACAAAATGCACGTCGCCGCGCGTCGTCACCACGCCTGCGCCTTGCAGACGCGGAACAATGCGGCTCAGGCTGTCGCCTTTGGCGGTCGAGCGCAGCGCGATGATCGGTTTTCCGCCCTCGCTGCGG
>CBDUCU010000485.1:0-3552 GCA_965365725.1 uncultured bacterium
AAAAATCCAGATGTCGAAAACGCTCCGCCGATCGATCTGTCCAAGTGGAGCAAGGTTCCGCTTTTCCTGATGGCGATTGGTGGCTTGGGTGTTCTGATAGGTCTCATCCTTGGTTTGGTTCAAGGCGGCCAGGCTCTTAAGCAATTCGGTTTCTCCTGGCTCAGCTCGGTAAAGCAGCTTTTGACGGCATCGGGCATCGGACAGGTGTTTCAGACGCTTCTGCTCTATGTTGCGCTTACGTTTCTCGTGCTTGAGTTGATTGCGTTGATGTCGGCGGCATGGATGACGCGCGCCGTAACGGGCACGGTTCACAGGCTCTATCGCGCCACTGAATTTATCAAGCGTGGCGACTTTTCGCACCGCATCCGCGTCGGCTCGCAAGATCAATTGGGTGAGCTGGCTGTGGCCTTTAACGAGATGTCCGCAAACATCGAGACGCTTTTGCAGGAGAGGGTTGAGCGCGAGCGTTTAGAGCGCGAAGTCGAGATTGCGGCTGAAGTGCAGGGGCAACTCTTTCCGCGCAGCGTGCCGCAACTCTTTTCGGCGCAGATTGCGGGCGAGTGTCGAGCGGCGCGCGGCGTGGCCGGTGATTATTACGATTATGTCGAGGTCGAGCCGGGCCTGATCGCTTTCGCTCTGGGCGATGTGTCGGGTAAAGGCATTTCGGCCTCGCTCGTCATGTCGAACCTGCAGGCGGCGCTTCGCGCACAGGTGACGATCATTACGGAGCGTCGAAAGGCGGCGGCTCGCGGCGCGGCGGCTGCCTTGACGGCTGTGGGCGCGGATGCCGTCGAGTTGCTTGGCCCGTGCGGTGTAACGGGCGCGGATGAAAACTGTGCGGTCGAGAACATGACCGCGAGCATCAATCGCCAGCTCTGCACAAGCACCGATTCAAATCGTTTCGCCACGCTCTTTCTCGCGCTCTATGACGACCGCGCGCAAACGCTCCGTTACACAAACGCGGGCCATAACGCGCCCATACTTGTGCGCGCCTCAGGCGCAGTCGAACGTTTGACTGCGGGCGGAACAATCGTCGGGTCGTTTGACTTCGCCCTCTATGAAGAGGCGCAAGTCGCGCTCGAACCCGGCGACCTCCTTGTCGTCTTCTCCGACGGCATCAGCGAAGCGCAAAACTCAACGGGTGAAGAATACGGTGAAGACCGCCTCGCACAGCTCGCCGTCGCTAATCGCACGCGGAGCGCAAGCGAATTGATGCGCGTCGTCTTTGAAGAGGTTGATCTGTGGTCAGGCTCAAGCGAGCGGGGCGACGATCAGACGCTCGTCATCTTAAAAACCGTGTGGGTGACAACTGACGAGTGATGAGAGATGAGCTTACAAGACATCCAAACGTTACTGGATAGAATTGGTCTATGCTGTAATGATTGCGGCGCGCGCGCCCATCATCTCGGAAAAATCTTTTGTGTAGATTGTGCCGACTTTGCGGACATGACGGATGGTTTCGACAACTTCTTCAGTCGTTAACAGACCGTTTTCCGAAAAGGCGACGGCCCACGCAGGGATATGCGATGCAGCGCTTAAAAGCTCCTCGACGTGTCTGAGATATTGTTGACGCGACTCGGCGCGTGCTCCCAAACGACCTGCCTGCGCGCCCTCAAATTCGTCCCAAAAATCATCGCCCCCGCGCATCCATTCTTCGCGCCATGCCCATGATGAAAAACGTGCCGAGCGGCGTGCGGGCGCGGGCAGGCGCAGAAAGAGACAGTCCGATTGTTCGGCGGCGATAAAATCGCGCGCGTCGCGGTCGCCCGCTTTGTTCTTCTGCCGGTTGTCGACGGGACTCGGCTCGGCCTCCAACAGACGCTCGAAGACGCGCGAAAGCGGCTGGCGCAGTTCGCGCGTCTCGTCGTCAAACGAGAGCGCGTAGTCGCCTGCGGCCATCGCTGTGTTGAAAGCAATGGCGCGCTTCGCCCTGCTCTCCAGCTTCTCAGAGTTGCGGCGAACGTTGTCAAACCACCATGCATCTGTTTCGTTGAACCACTTGAGGAGCGCCGCATTGTCGAGCCTGTAGCGGGGCACGTAAGCGTCTTCGAGCACAAACGCAATCTCTTCCTTATCAAGCCGCTCGAAATTGTTTTCAATACGCGCGGCGGCTTTCGCCCATGCCCAACGCCTTGCGTCGTTTGAAGCGACGCGCACGCCCCAACGTTTGAGATAAAAATCGAGATCGGCTTCGCCGGCAAATGGGTTGACGACGGAGCGAAATTTCAAACGTCGCAATACGCTTAGCTCAAAGGCGAGCCAGCCGTCGGGAGCAGTTTCGATTTGCAGTGTCTGCGGCATGCTTTTTGTCGGCGACCGAGATTGTTTGTAGCGTGAAATGTTTGTTCGTCGAATCAGACGTTGAGGTCAGGAGGCACTCGACCGAAACCTTCGTTGCTCGCATTCACACGCGCAACGCCGACGGCTTGATCAAGCTCATCACTTAATTTCGCGTCCTCAAGCGCGGCGGGGTCTATTTGTGCAGCCGCCGTGCGCGCAAATGAACGTAGCTCCGGCAGGCCTTTGAGCGAAAGAAAGGCGCGAACGACCTGTGGGTCAAATTCAATACCGGCCCAGAGCGCGAGATGTTTGCGCGCCTCTTCCTCTGTTGCCGCCTGTCGCCAGGGGCGCGCATCTGTCAAAGCGGCGTAAGAATCTGCGACGCGAAGGATGCGCGCCTTCAAAGGAATCTGCGCACCGCGCAGCGCGTCGGGGTAGCCCGCGCCGCTCCACCATTCGTGATGCCAGCGTACGAGAAGCTGGACGGCGCGATCAGCTCCGGCGCGCGCGGCTTCCTGCTCGCCGATGACGGGATGACGCGCCAGATCGAGACGTTCGTCTTCGTTGAGAGGGCCGTTGCGTTTGATGTAGTCGCGCTTCATCGACATCTCGCCGATGTCGTGAAGCAGCGCAGCAAAGAGAAGCGAGTTGCGGTCTGTGCGCGAGAGACGAAAGAGCTTTGCCATCTCGTCCGAAAGACGCGCGACGCGCGCGGCGTGCGGGTTTGCATATACTTCAAACTCGTCGATGCCTGCGGACAGACGTTTGAAGGCCTCGCCCGCCGTCCGGTCTTTTTCCGAAAGCTCTGTGAACATGGACTGAGAGTTTATAGTTCAATCTTCAAAGTTCAAAGCTGCCATGCCAAAGCAGCTTACAACATTGAAAGACATGCTCGATCTTTAACTGTTGCTTTTTAATGTTTGGAGTAAACGGCGGGCCGCCGCATGTTGCGGGTCGAGCGCGACGGCGCGTTCAAGCTCGCCGAGCGCGCGCCGTCGCAGACCGATCTCTATGTAGAGTTCTGCGAGCATGACGCGATATTCCGCATTGCCGGGGTCGAGCGCGACCGCCGCTTGCAGCTCGGTCTCGGCCTGCCGTCGCATCCGACGGTTCTGTGCGAGAGCGCGCCCGAAGTAAGCCCTGTAGCGGGGTCTCTCAGGGTCGATCCGCGCGGCTTCAGCAAACAGACGCGCCGCCCTCTCATGCTCGCCGCGTTCAAACGCCACTAGTCCCTGCCGGAAACTCGACTCGGCTTTGCCATCCGTGCCCGCC
>CBDUCU010000486.1:0-3540 GCA_965365725.1 uncultured bacterium
GGGAAAACGACCGTTCCGAAACGGCTCTGGCGCGTGTCGGTGATGTTCTCGGCGTTGATGAAGAGGCTGTAGATGCCAAAAGTCTTTTCACCGAAAATGCCGACGACCCAGAACGGCCTTGTTGTGAAGCGATTGGTCAGCAGTTGGCTGCTTGTGTAGTAGGCTTCGATCCCGGCCTTAAAGTTCGCCTCTTTTTCAAAGAGCAGCGCGGAATTGAGACGGCTCTTGGGCGTGAGCGCGAGCGTCTGATTGCCCGTCAGATACCGCGCCTTCGCGTTTGTAAAAGTGTAGCCCGCGAATAGTTTGACGAAGTCGTAGGAAGCGCGCACGTTTGTCTCAAATCCTGCGCTTCTGATCGGACGCGCTGCGTTTGTAAAAGTGAACATGCCCCGCCCATCGGGCAGCAACACAAGCGGGCTTTCAATCTCGGTGTAGAAGAACATTTGGTTGAGCGAATAGGAGAACTTTTCGCCAAACGTGTTTCTGTAATTAACGTCGAAGGTTCCGCCCCGGCTCCGTTCTGCCTTCAAAGAGTTGCCGATTGGCAGAACGTTTTGGAAGAGCAGCATTTCGGCTTCTTCGGTAAAAATGCTCGGCGCTTTGTAACCGAAACCTACGCTCAAACGACTGCTCACCTGATCGTTAAATCTATAAAGCGCGGAGACGCGCGGCAGTGCAAACACGCCGTAGTGTTTGACGTAATCGAGACGAAATCCGGCTTCGAGCGAGAGCTTTTCCGTGACATTGAAACTGTCCTGCGCGTAGCCGCCAAAGGTCGTGCGGCTTTCGTCTCGGCGAACTGTGCTGCTGCTGTCGCGCCCTTCCTTAAAGCGGTCGTAAACCGAATTGAAGCCAAAGACGAGCGCATGATTTTTGACCGGATGAAAGTAAGAAACATCCGTGTAGGAATTAAATTGACGGCCTTCAAAGAGATATTGGGGAATCTCGATTTCGCGTTTGAAGAAGGCGAGGCTTTGTCTGGCAAGAAGCTTTCGACCACCGGAGAAGTCGCGCTCAAGTTGCAGGGTCGTGATGTTGCGAAAAGAGTTGTTCCGCTCGAAATACTGATGAAACGCGTCTGACTGATCGCGGATGACGAAAACGTCGCCGCCCTTTCGATTCTGGTAAGAGACTGAGTGGCCGAGCGTCAGACGCGTCTGGTCATCGAAATAAAAGAAGAGTCGCGGGGCGAGATTAAAAGAGCGCGTGCGTGGCAGCTCAGTAAAATCGTCGCGATCAACGTCGTACTCTTTTTGATAATTGATTGAGCCGAGAAACGTGTAGCCGAAACGTTCGAGCTTTCGAGAATTGAAGACGGAGAAATCCGTCCCGCGCGCCGAAGTCTGATTAAAGATCAGATTCGTGACGGGTCGCTCTTCCGGCTCACGGCTGACAAAATTGATTACGCCCGCAATCGCGCCGCCGCCGTAAAAGGTGGCCGAAGGCCCTTTGATAATCTCGACCTGTTTCAAATCGAGCGGCGGAATGTCGAGTATGCCGAGACTGCCTGAGAACCCACCGAAAGCAGGAAACCCATCTTTAAGAATCTGCGTGTAACGACCGTCAAGCCCCTGTATGCGGACGCTCTGCGTGTTTGAAGTGGCAGAGGTTTGTTGCACCTTGATGCCCGTGCTTTCGTTTAAGACCATCGAGACGTTGGCCGGGCGCATGTTGCTCTTTTCGTCAACCTCTTCTTCATCGATGGCTTCGACGCGCGTCGGCACGTCGTCGATTTCGCGGCCCGTTCGCGTCGTCGTTACAACAGTAATCTCGCCAAGCTCTGCCGTAACTTTGATAAAGACAAGCGTTTCGCTCGGCGCGGCAAGCGGGAAAGTAAATTTAAGCTCTTTTGTTTCGTAACCGACCGAGAAGATTTCGATGGTCTGCTCACCGTCGGGGACGTTCGTCAACTGAGCGAAACCCTCGTCATTCGTCGTCGCAGAAATCTCCGTACCCTTAATCGAGACGGTTGCGCCTGCGACCCCCTGCTTTGTCTCTTGATCTTTGATTGTCGCCTTGAAGGTGTTTTGTGCGAATGAGGTTTGCGCCGTGAGAAAAACGGCGAAGAGTAAAATGATCTGTCTCATGATAACTAAGCGGCCTTAGAAGAACGTTTCGCTAACCCTATAAACTCGCCAGCCGCTTTACTTGCCCTCTGACATGCGCTCCTTAGCATTTTCCGGTATCCGCATCTTGCGGCGGTTTGCGTCCACCGCAACGTAGATGACTTCGGCCTCTGTGACTTTGATGCGCTCGGAGTTGTATGTGCCGCCATGACGTTCGGCCTCGACCGTCACGCGCAAAGTGATTGATGTGTTGCCGATGCGCGTAACTTCCGCGTAGAGGCTGATGAGGTCGCCGACAAAGACGGGTTCGAGAAAGACTACTTCGCGCATGGCGACCGTGACAAAACGCTCGACGTTGGTGCGCCGGTGGGCTTCGATGGCTCCGGCCATGTCGATGTAGCTGAGGATGATGCCGCCGAAGATCGTGCCCTGCGGGTTTGTATCGCGCGGCAGAAGCGTGAGACGTATGGCCGGGTCTCTGAATGATTCATTTGACATAAATTTTATCGCCTTCCACGTTACGCGAAAGAGCGCGCAGTTTCGTTGTTTTGAAGTTTGATAAAAAGACTTTGTGAGGATGAATTGACGCGACGCAACCTGTCAAGTCGCGTCCTGATAAAGCTCTGCCCGTAGTCCGTACAACGGCTTTTGCGAAACCCTCATCCAAAGTCTTGCCGCAGAAGGACAGGGCCAAATCAAGCGGCGAGCAAAGCCTCGCGGCGGTCTGACGTGCTTCCGGTTCAAAGACGCGTATATTGGCTCGATGTATAATTCAGCCGTCAAGCCCGGTCGTTGAGATTTGAACAGAAGATAAAATTTCCCACAATGAAAAGTATTTCAAGACTCATTTTATTGGCGCTTGCCTTGACCGTCTTTGCCACCGCCACGTTTGCCGTTCAGGAGCGTCGCGGCGGCTCAAACCGGCAGCGACCTGCAGCAAGCCAGCGCCCCGCACCCACGCCCGTTGCCACGCCGACCCCTGCGCCCACGCCCGCGCGCATCGTCGCCGAGACACCGCTTCCGCCGGGCGGACGCGCGCGCTACGACGTAACGCACTATCGCATCGATGCGGAACTGAAACCCTCAGAGCATCTTTTTGCCGCCGTCGGCGACGTTACTTTTACACCGCTCGACAACACGCGCTCGGTCGTCTTCGAGCTAAATGGACAGATGAAGGTTGAGGGCGTTGAACGCAACGGCGCGGCGCTCACGAACTTTGTGCAAGACCCCGTCGGAGTTGACGTAATCGGGCCGAGCGTGCGCGTTGATCTGGGCGAAGTGGTTGCGGCGGGCACGCCCGTTACGCTGCGCTTTAAGTGGAGCGGCGCGCTTGTCAGTCCAGAAGGCGGGCCGCTTCCCAATAAACGTCTCGTCTATGTCGGGCCGGAAGGTTCTTATCTGATGTATGCGGGACGTTGGTTT
Organism: uncultured bacterium; assembly: GCA_965365725.1. Taxonomy (GTDB): domain Bacteria; phylum Acidobacteriota; class Blastocatellia; order Pyrinomonadales; family Pyrinomonadaceae; genus DASQDT01. Next base: position 3,489 of record CBDUCU010000486.1, read on the forward strand.
CCTTTCCATGATTACGCCGCCGACCGCGCGACATCGGACATTACCATCAGCG
>CBDUCU010000487.1:0-3528 GCA_965365725.1 uncultured bacterium
CCGCCGGGGACAAGAATCGCATCATAATCGCGCAGACGCTCTTCATAATCGTCATCCATCATCCCTTCCGATTCCACCCAACGCACGTCAACCCGCAGGTTGTTTGCCACGCCGCCATGCGTCAGAGCCTCGCGCAGAGACTTGTAAGAATCCTCCAGCTCGACGTATTTGCCGACGATGCCGATTGTCACCGTGCCGCTTGCAGGCTCTTTGACGGTCGAGACGAGTTGCCGCCAGCGCGTCAAATCCGCATGCGGCGCGCGCTCCTTGAGGCCAAGCGAGGTGACGATCAAATCGTCAAGCCCCTGTTCATGAAAAGCGAGCGGCACTTCGTAGATGGTCTCGACATCTTGAGCCGCGATGACGGCCGATTCGCGCACGTTGCAAAAGAGCGCGATCTTCGAGCGTATGTCGCGCGAGAGCGTGCGATCAGACCGGCACAAAAGAATGTCAACGGCGATGCCTATCTCGCGCAAATCTTTGACCGAATGCTGCGTCGGTTTGGTCTTCAGCTCGCCGGCTGCGGCGATATAAGGAACAAGCGTGAGATGGATAAAGAGCGCGCCGTTCTGACCGTTTTGACGCTCTTCGTTGCCCATCTGACGGATGGCTTCGAGAAAGGGGAGCGATTCGATATCGCCGACCGTGCCGCCGATTTCGACGATGGCAACATCGATCTCATCTTTTTCGGCAATCGAACGCACGGCCATCTTGATCTCGTCGGTGATGTGCGGGATAACTTGAATGGTCTTGCCGAGATAGTCGCCGCGCCGCTCTTTTTCGATAACCGAGAGATAGATTCTGCCGGTCGTCCAATTATTGCCCTGCGAAAGCTGCGCGTTTGTAAAGCGCTCGTAGTGGCCGAGGTCGAGGTCTGTTTCCGCCCCGTCGTCGGTGACAAAAACTTCGCCATGTTGAAACGGAGACATCGTGCCGGGATCGACGTTGATGTATGGGTCTAACTTAATCAGCGTGACCTTCAACCCACGCGCTTCGAGCAGGCTCCCGATTGAAGAGGCCGCCAAGCCCTTGCCCAGACTCGACACCACGCCGCCCGTCACAAAAATGTATTTAGGCATCAGTTCGCTCTCCGTCCTTTATCACGCTCGTTTTCATCTCAGGCTCTGCGGGCGCATCTCCCTCGCCCGCCTGTTCGTGCTCGTCGTAATATCCGGCTTCCAAATCCTTCAACACCTCGACGGACTCCGCCGCTTTCGGGTTCATCAATTTCTGTAGCGCATACATCCCGGCCATCGCGCCCGCGCTCATCGACCCGCGCGCTTCCGCGACGCGCTTTTCAAACTCTTGATGCGTCAACTTCTCCGGCGGTGTGCCCAGTCTGACAAGACCGAAGAAAGCTCCGACCAAAATCAAAACTATCGCGCCAAGTCCAATCCAGTCGCCCATAAAATTTCAGCCATAATTTAAGTCAACAATTCGCAATGCAAAATTATGCGACATGAATATGGATCGATAAACTCTGAATTCTAAGCAAGCAGTAGTTTCCGCACGCGCTCAAGGTCTTCAAACGTGTCAACGCCGATTGACCGTGATGCAGCTTCGACCACCTTGATCTTTGCGCCGCGTTCGAGGATGCGTAGTTGTTCGAGCGATTCCATGCGTTCGAGCGCGGTTTGAGGCCAGCGCGCGTATTCTAACAAAAAGGCGCGACGGTAAACATAAAGCCCCGAATGTTTGCGAAATGCGTTGAAAAGCTCTGGCTCGTTTTCTAATGCGGATTGAAGACTACCGTATCGCGCCGCCGCGTCGCGTGGAAAAGGAATGGGCGAGCGCGAGAAATAAAGCGCAAATCCCTCTCTATCGGATACGACTTTGACCACGCCGGGATTAAAAACGTCTTCAATATTTTCTATTGGCTCGCAGACGGTCGAGACTTGCGCCCTTTCGTCCTCGATCAGCGCGGCGACGGCCCGCTCAATCGTCTCGGGCGAGATAAGCGGCTCGTCGCCCTGCACATTGACGATGATGTCTGCATCCACAACCACACTTGCCGCTTCCGCCAAACGGTCGCTCCCGGTCGCGTGATTCGCGCTCGTCATCAAAGCTTCATGGCCTGCGACGACGACTTGATCGTAGATACGCTGATCGTCCGTTGCGACAATCGCACGCGCCACGCATCGCGCAGCCAGAGCGCGTTCCACAACGTGCAGAATCATCGGCTTTCCTGCTATTTCGAGAAGAGGTTTTCCGGGGAGACGTGTCGAGTGGTAGCGCGCGGGCGTGATGACGACGACCTTCGGGTCTGTCTTTCGCGGGGCCGTGTTGTTCACGGGATCACAACATAGCTCAAAACATTGATGGGTGACAAGCGAAACTTAAGTCTGGAGTCGCAGTGTGTCGCAGTCCGGACTCTAAAACATAGATAGTCTTTAGACTCCAGACTTATGAGTTTGACAGAGTTCAAAATGGCGGGCTACCATGCGCGACGAAGTAATAAATATCGTGAATCGTGAATCGTGAATCGTCAATCGATTCTTGCCGGGCGGTTGCCTCGCCCTCCGATTTGCCTCTCACGTCAAAGACATTTTAAGCACGATTTACGATTCACGCTTTTATGGGTTTCTCGACAACGGCCATCCACATTGGCAACGAACCAGACCCGGCGACGGGCGCGGTGACGGTTCCGATCTACCAGACATCCACCTACGCGCAAGAAGGCCTGGGCCGGCATAAAGGCTTTGAGTATGCGCGCACGCAAAACCCGACGCGTCTTGCGATGGAACAGAACATCGCCGCGCTCGAAGGCGCTCGTTTCGGATATGCCTTCGCTTCGGGAATGGCCGCCATTGACAGTACGCTGCGTCTGATCAAAGCCGGTGAGCACGTAATTGTTTCCGACAACACTTACGGCGGCACGTTTCGACTCTTTAGTCGCATCCTCGCCAACTATGGAATCGAGTTTAGCTTTGTCGATACGTCAGATGCCGCAAATGTCGAGGCTGCCATTCGCGATAATACGCGGATGGTCTTTGTCGAAACGCCGACCAATCCGGTGATGATCGTCACGGACTTAAAGGCTGTCTCCGATGTAGCGCACGCGGCTGGGGCGCGCGTCGTCTGCGACAACACTTTTATGTCGCCCTATCTTCAACGCCCGATTGATTTCGGCGTTGACATCGTCGTTCATTCAACGACGAAATATCTAAACGGGCATTCGGACGGCGTGGGCGGCATCGTCGTATTGAATGACGAGCAGGATGCCGAGCGGTTGAAGTTTGTCCAGAACGGAGTCGGGGCGATCATCTCGCCGCTCGACGCATGGCTTGTGCTGCGCGGGACCAAAACGCTCGCGCTGCGCATGGAGCAGCACGACCGTTCGGGCCGCGCCGTCGCCGCATTCCTCGAAGAACATCCGAAGGTTGAAAAGATTTACTATCCCGGCTCGCTTTCGCATCGCCAGCACGATCTGGCCAAGCGCCAGCAGAAGGGCTTCGGCGGAATGGTCGCTTTCGATGTCGGCTCGCTCCAGAACGCGCGCACCGTCCTCGAATCGGTCAAGCTCTGCAC
>CBDUCU010000488.1:0-3522 GCA_965365725.1 uncultured bacterium
ACTTGAGAGCGGCCGCCGTCAGAACGCCTTCGGGTGCGCCGCCGATGCCCATCAACGCGTGAATGTTTGTCCCCGCCACAGCCGCCGAGATTCCCGCCGAGAGATCGCCGTCGCTGATCAGACGAATCCGCGCTCCGGTGGCGCGCACATCCTGGATGAGACTTTTATGGCGCGGGCGGTCGAGCACGATGACCGTTAAATCTTCGATGTCGCGTCCCAACCGGCGCGCGATGGCTTTGAGGTTGTCTTTGACCGGCGCATCGATGTCAACCGCGCCGCGCGACGAAGGGCCGACGACGATCTTGTCCATGTAGATGTCGGGCGCGTTGAGAAGCCCTCCGCGCTCGGATGCGGCGAGCACGGCGATGGCGTTGTTTGCGCCCAAAGCACAGAGGTTTGTGCCTTCGAGCGGATCGACCGCGATGTCAACCTCGGGGTATTCGGGGTTGTCTCGGTCGTGGACTCCGCGTCCGACCTCCTCGCCAATGTAGAGCATCGGCGCTTCGTCGCGCTCGCCCTCGCCAATGACGATGCGCCCCTTCATCGCCACCGCGTCCATCTGCTCGCGCATCGCTTCAACCGCAACGTGATCGGAATATTTGCGGTCGCCTTGTCCCATCGTGCGCGCCGCAGCGATGGCCGCCGCTTCGCACACGCTCAAAAAGTCGAGTGAAAGATTTACGCTATTTAGCTCTGCCATAAAATTATGCTCCGCTCTCGGAAAGAAGATTGCCGTTGAAAGTTAAAGAAATGCGACGGCAAGTGGAAAGGCTGGTTGCATACTATCAGAGCGCGCCGAGAAATTGTAGAGGCATGAGATGGAAAAGCCTGAAGCCATTCATAGTTGAATGAAGCGAGTGTTGATTTTTTCGACAGCAAAACCGAAGAGAACGCAGCAGCTCACACAGCGACAACTCAGCTCTCCAGTCCAATCCGTCTCCGCTCTCTGCGCGGCGCATAAAGAATAAAGCCCGCACGAAGCGTCGCGCGGGCTTTATCAATTCTGCGTGGCCAGAGTCACTCGTAAGCTTTTACTTCAACCGGTGGCGACCGCATCGTGCGTTTCCGCAGCTTTATACGGCGGCAAGATTTTGCGCGCGGGCTTTTCACCCTTGAGTCCTAAAGCCCAATCTGCCTGCATCAAGGTGTGTATGTCGCGCGTCCCTTCGTAGATGACAGCCGCTTTGCAGTTGCGCAAATATCTCTCGACCGGATAATCGTTTGAGAAACCGTTTGCGCCGTGCACTTCAATCGCCATCGAAGCGGCCTTTTCGCTTCTGACGGTCGCTTGCCATTTCGCCAGAGATGTCGCGCGCGCGTTCGGCTTGCCTTCGTTTTTTAAGTGGCCCGCACGAAGCCAGAGCAGATGGCACATCTGATAGTCGGCCTCCATCTCGGCAATCTTCTGTTTGACGAGCTGGTGATTGGCGATCTTCGTCCCGAACGTCTCGCGCTCAAGCGCGTAAGCAATCGACGCATCGCGCGAAGCTCGAATCACGCCGGTTGCGCCAGCCGCAACGGTGTAGCGGCCCTGCTCAAGAGCAAACATTGCGATCTTGAAACCCTCGCCTTCTTCACCAAGCATGTTCTCCTGCGGCACGCGCACGTCCTGCAAAGAGAAGTAGCCCGTGTTGCCCGCGCGTATTCCCATCTTTCCGTGAATCGTCCCCGAAGTAAAACCCTTCATCCCGCGCTCGACGATAAAACACGACATGCCGCTGTGGTCGCGCTTGCGACGCTTCTCCTCGTCCGTCCAACAGAAGAAGAGAAAGTTGTCGGCCACGTCGCCCGCGAGACTAATCCACATCTTCTCGCCGTTTAAGACCCACTCGTCGCCCTCGCGCCGCCCCGTCGAGCGTGCGCCGACAACGTCAGAGCCTGCGCCCGGCTCGGTCAAACCGTAGGTCGCAAGTTTTTCGCCCTTCGCCTGTGGGACGAGATACTTGCGCTTCTGCTCTTCAGTTCCCCACGCGTAGAGCGACATCGAGTTTAGCCCCGTGTGCACGCTCATAATCACGCGCAGGAAAGTGTCAACCGCCTCGAGTTCTTCGCAGACTAATCCGAGCGAGATATAGTCGAACCCTGCGCCGCCATACTCTTCCGGGATGCACACGCCGAGGAAGCCAAGCTCGGCCATCTGTTCGAGCACCTTGCGCTCGAAATACTGTCGCTCGTCCCACTCCTTGATAAAAGGCGCGACCTCTTTCAAGGCAAACTCGCGCACAGTTTGACGAATCGCCTTGTGGTCTTCGGTCAACTCAAAATCGATCATCTTTATTTTTCCTTTGAGAGATATTATTTCGACGAGGTTTTAAGTGAGTCGCATTAGACGCATACTAATAACTGCTTTGCTGCACTTGCGACCCGACATCTTACACCAACGCCGATACGCAAACCAAAGCAGCGCACAATCTCAAACCAGCGCAAATCCGCGCGCCAATAGCGACCTTCTCATCAATCAATCTTCCGACTCGCGCGCGGCATCAAACGGCGCATCTGCAAACGCGCGCGCAGCCTCTTTCGCTTCTTCAAGCTCGCGCACGCGCCCGTCCAGTTGCATCTCATAAACCGCATCGAGCACGCGCCCCATCTGCGGCCCTGCCTTCATGCCCATCTCGACAAGGTGGCGGCCCATCAAGATTCGTGCAGGCGGTTTTTGTTCGACTTCAAGCTCGCGCGCGCGCGCAATAAACCACTCCTGCGGCTCAGCCGTAAACCAACGTTCGCGCGGAACCCACGCGGCATTGCGCCCCAACGAATCCGCCTTTGCCACTCGATACAACAGGTCAAGCTCGCAACGCCGCGCGAGACGGCGAAATGCGCCGTCGCCGATACTTTCGCGCAAGCGATAAAATTCGCCGGGCTTTAAATGGTCGCGGACAAGCGCCGTGACCTGCGAGCGCACATCGTAGCCTTCGAGCGTGAAGATGCGCAGCCGGTCGAGAAACGTCTCCGTCGGCTGAGCGCCCGCCTCTTCATGACCGCGCGAGCGTATGCGCCCATCGATAAATTGGGTCGTTGCGGGCTTTCCGAAATCATGACAAAGTGCGGCCAGCATCACCGTCACCTGTCGCGGATAGTCGAGATCGTCAATCAGCTCTCGGGCGCGGTCGCAGACGAGCCAGGTGTGCACGTCAACCGTCCCTTCCGGATGCCAATCGTATTCCTGCGGCACGCCGATGAGCGCATGAATTTCGGGGAAGAGTTGTTCGACGGCGCGCAGTCTCACCATCGATTCAAGACCGATTGAAGGACGCTCGGCGCGCAGCAGAACTTTTTCCAGCTCGCCCCATACACGCTCAGCCGGAAGGTCTGTTAGATCAATCGCGCGACAAAGCTCTACTGTTTCAGGCTCAATCTCAAACTCGAAACGTGCGGCAAACTGCGCGGCGCGCAGCACGCGCAGGCTGTCTTCAACGAATGTCTCGCGCGAGACGGCGCGCAGAAGTTTTCTTTCAATGTCCGTGCGTCCATCGAAAGGGTCGATGATCTCGTTGTCGAGCGGGTCTTCAAGGATGGCGT
>CBDUCU010000489.1:0-3521 GCA_965365725.1 uncultured bacterium
TTGGCTGATTGGAATTGCCAGAAATCTGCTGCGCGAGCATGTGCGGCGAAAGCATCGCCGGCGTGAAGTCGCCTGGACGGAGCTTTGCTTGGAGTTGGAAACGCTTTCGGACGTTCACGACCAAAGCGACGAGGCCGTTGCTTTTCTGCCCGACTGCCTGGAATCGCTGGGCAAAAGCGCGCGCGAGGCATTGCAGCTTAAGTATCATGCTCGCTTGAAGTTGCAAGAGATTGGCAAGCGTCTGTGCCGCAGCGAGGGCGCTATTAAATTGCTCATGTTCCGGGCCCGGCAAGCGCTCAAGCACTGTCTGGACAAAAAACTCAATCCGGCTGAGTAGTCTGGGCTGTGGCGGCGTCGCTTCGGCGCGGACGCGCGAGAGACGGACGTTTAAGTCTGGAATGAGCCCCTCGCGCGCGAGCGTCTGGTCGGTGTCGGCCTGAATCTTCGCTTGTTGATAATCGGCATGGACGGTGGCGGCGGCGGCCTGCTGGCTCATCCGCTCGCTTTCGAGCCGCGCGCGCAGGTTGTTCAAATCGGCTTCCGCCGCGCGCAGTTGATATTCAACGTCAACCACCTGTTGTTGCAGCTCAGGGTTCGTCAGCTCGACGAGAACCGTTCCGGCTGAAACCATCTCGCCCGGCTGGACGAGAATGCGCTCGACGCGCCCTTCGGTCGAAGCGGCGATGACGCGCACGTCCTTTGGAACAAGCGTGCCGATGCCGCGCACTTGCCGTAGCATCCCGCCGCGCTTGACCGTGTCGAACAGAACGGTCGAGCGCGCGACGCCCGGCGCGGCAGGCTTCATACGCGAGACGGCGAATGTGATTCCCGCGATGGCGGCGACGGCGACGATTGCGTAAACGGCAGTCTTAATTCGTTTCTTGCGCGCAATCGATTTTTTGCGCGGCACGTCCATCGTCCCACTCGACGCGCTAAACCCGCTCGCACGCGCTTCCGTGCGCATCGTCTTCTCTTTATTCACAACTGAAATTTTGGGTTCCATACTTAAAAGCCGTCCGTTGCCAGCAGTCGGTTGTCAGCGTGTTATAGCTCGATGCTTTTATTTGAACGCTTAAGTCGTGAAACAAAAACAACTGACTACTGACAACGGACAAATCAATCATTAACGATCCATCCATCGACGAGATTGACGACGCGATTGCCGTAGGCTGCGTTTGTTTCGGAGTGCGTCACTTGTACGATGGTCGTACCTTCGTCGTTCAGACGTTTGAAGAGCTCCATGATCTCTTTGCCCTGGCTTGAATGAAGGTTGCCGGTCGGCTCGTCTGCAAGAATCAGTTTTGGATTGGCGATGACGGCGCGCGCCACGCCGACGAGTTGTTGCTGCCCGCCCGAGAGCTGATTGGGAAAGAGATCTTTTTTACCGACGATGTGAAAGCGGTCGAGGACGTCGCCGACCATTGACTGGCGCTCCGATTTCTTCACGTCCTTGTATGTGAGCGGCAGCTCGAGGTTTTCATAGACGGTCAGATGGTCAAGCAGGTGATAGCTCTGGAAGACAAACCCTATGTAACGATTGTGCAGGTCGTTTCGCTCGCGCCGGCCCAAAGCATGGACGGGCCTGTCCATAAAATAGAACTCGCCCTTCCACGCGCTGTCGAACATGCCGAGTATGCCGAGCAGCGTTGACTTGCCCGCGCCCGACGGCCCCATCACGGAAACAAATTCGCCCTCTTTGATTTCAAGATTGATACGGCGCAGGACGTAAGTTTTAGTCCCGCCCTGCTCAAAACTCTTTTCGACGTTGCGAAGCTCGATCATCGGGGGTTGTCTCCAGCCGCAGTTCTCTACTTACTTGTATCTTCCTTAATGAAACTCGCGTGCCAAGATGCGCGGACAAGCAAAACTCTGTTTTTTCGAATGATTTCAAGAGTCTGTGAGGTTCTATGTGTGTCAGGCTTTTTCGATTTTGGGAAACGGTTTTTCGTAAATGAACTGGATGTTCTTTTTTTTACGAGCGTACAAAATAAAGAGGGGCAGCCGATTGATGGCTGCCCGGAAGTTTTTTTTGGTGCGTGCGGTCTTATCTTTTCGGTGGAGAGAAGCCGGAGAAGTTAGATTTCACACAGAGAATACAGAGCGGGCACAGACGATTGAATTTGAAATCCCAAATCTGAAATTTCAAATTCAATCGTCTGTGCCCGCTCTGTATTCTCTGTTGCGCTTTGGTGAGCGCATCCGCCTGCAAGCTCAAGGAACAAAGAGCTAGCTCGACTTGCCCCCACCCGAACTCTGTCCCCCCTTCGAGGCGCTGTCGCTGCCATGCTCTTCGCCTTCACCGTGATGCTCGCCCTCGATGCCGACGGCCTGTTCGAGCGGCTCGACCGCGCCGACCACCGCGCCCTTGACTGCGCCGGTCGCTGCGCCCACCAGCATCTCGCCCGCGACTTTTGCCACGCGCCTCACCACGCCCTGCTTCTTGCCGCCCTTGTTAGCTCCGCCCTTTTTGGCTCCACCCTTTTTCGCGCCGCTTTTCGCGCCGCTTTTCTTTGCGCCGCCCTTTTTGCTTGCACCCTGTTTATTACTTCCACCCTGTTTATTACTTGTGCCCTGCTTCTTGCTCGCGCCCTTCTTTGCAGCGCCCTTGTTTCCGGCTCCTGATTTCTTTGCGCCGCCCTTTTTAGCTCCTCCGCCTTTCTTCGACGCTCCTGCTTTTGTGGACGCGCCCGATTTTGTGCTCTTCTTGGCAGCAGATTTTTTCGCGCCGCCGCCCTTTTTCGAGCCACCCGATTTTTTCGCGCCGCCCTTTGAGCCTCCGGACTTCTGACCCGCTTTCTTTGTCGCCATTGTTTTTGCCTTCCTCCTCAGTTCTTAATTCATTACTGCGAAGTGCAACCTATCAAACTAAAAGACGGGTGTCACTACTTTTGTTGCGCGCCTTTGTGTGGCAGGCATGCATTAGTTGCAGTCGTCGTTTGCATCTGGATAGACCTTCAAATCACGCTCGCCCGTGATGAGCCAGCGCGCGCCTGCGCGCGTGAGGCGAATCTGCTGCTGAACCTTTCCCTGTGAACACTTCTCGCCGTCGAAGCGCCACGCCTTGTCGAGCGTGATGGTGGCGGACGTGCCCGAGTCGTCGAGCATGACGCGGACGTTTGAGAGCTTTACGTCCATCGAATCGTAACGGTCGAAGGCGACGCCTCGCTCGGCGCGCACACGCTCGCGCGCCACGCCGCGTTGCGTGTAATAAGTTTCGAGCGTGTCGGCGTAGTGGTTGATATGTGCGTCAAGGTCGTGATTGCTCGTTGAGCTGGCCCAACCGGCAAGCGAGCTTTCGATCTCCTTGCGCGCCGTCTTCGGGTCGGGAACATCTCCCGCTCCTTCGGCAACGCGAATCAGCTTGATGTTGGCCGCGTCTCTATCGGTCAACATCTCGTCGCTATAGTCGGCGCGCTGTTTGTACCACGCGCGAGTTTTGAGATAGGCGTTGACGAGAGGCGAGGTGAAGGGCCGTCCGTGCCGCGCATAGACGAGGTTGCGCAGCAACGCGAGTTCGGCGG
>CBDUCU010000490.1:0-3521 GCA_965365725.1 uncultured bacterium
GCGGCCCGCCGCTCGGCATCATGTCGTTTATCGATTACCGCGAAGGCCGCACGCAGCTTCAACCGGGCGATGTGCTCGTCATCTATTCCGACGGCGTGACCGAAACAATTAACCCGCAGGGCGAGGAGTTTGGCCCCGCGCGTCTGCGCGACACGGTCATGCACAACCTCGACGCGACCGCCGCAGGCATCCGCGACAAGATAGAATCCGCGCTGACGCGTTTCGCACAGGGCACGCCCGCCGTCGATGACGTGACGCTCGTCATCGTCAAACGTACGACGGCGGTCGCATAGGTTTAGCTTCGCCTCTTTTATTTTGCTTTGAAATGGAAAGATAAGAAGCCGCCGAAGGGCCGCGCCGCATCGACTGCGGGGTATGTGCGTCGAAGTCCGCTAGGTCAACCGTCTGATGCTTCTTTTGATTCTCTCGGCGCTCTTTTCGCCCACGCCGTCAACCAGATCAAGCCCATCGCCATCGACGAACTTTCTCAAATCTTCGAGCGAAGAGATTTTGAATTGTTGATGCAGAGTCGCCGCCGTCTTCATTCCTACGCCTTCGACTTCGAGCAGGTCGAGAACCGTCTCAGGAGTCTCTGCGGTCAAACGCTCCCACGCCTCGAACGTCCCGCGCTCGATTAACTCGACGATCTTGCTGCTGATGGCTTTGCCCACCCCGGGCAAAGCCTGCAACCCGCGCGCGCCCTCATCTTTTGCTATTCGCGCAAGCGACGACGGCCACGCGTCGATTACCTCCGCCGCGTTGCGGTAAGAGCGCACGCGAAATTGATCCTCGCCGCGCAACGTCATCAACATTGCCAGCCTCTCGAACTTGCGCGCGATCTCCTCGTTGGTCATAACGTTCCTAAAAGTAATGAGTGATGAGTGATGAGTAAAAACAATCTTTGGCTACTCATCACTCATCACTCATTACTTTATTCAAGCCTTTTCCAGTCCCGCATACTTCTCAATCAATTTCTTTTGTCCGAAGCCTGGAAAGCTGACGGTGAGCTTGACGGAATCGCCCGCGCCTTCGCGTCGCAGGACAAGGCCGCGACCGTATTTTGGATGACGGACGTGCGTGCCGGGCGTAAATCCGCCTGATGTGTTTGATGAAGAGGATGCTGATGAAGACGAACTATTGCCGCTCTTGTCGCCGGAGGCCGAGGCCGCGCGTCGTCTTGGCTCTTGTTGAGAGGGCGGCGTTGGCGTTGCGCTCTTAAATTTTTCGCCGCGTTGTCGGAAAAAGTCTGCGATAGAGTCAACGCTGTCGTATGTCTTGCCGGTAAAGCGGCGGTCTTGCGTGGAAGTTTCGCCGCGCAGAGCTTTGGCGGCGTGGCGCGCTTCCGTAGTTGTCGAGCTGCGCGCAAAAGAGAGCCAGGACGCGCCGCGCGTCAAATCTTCCATCAGCTCAAACGGCATCTCGTTTAAGAACTGCGAAGGCTCGGAGGCGAGCTCTTCTCCATAGACGCGGCGCTTCATGGCGTGCGAGACATAGAGAAATTTTTCGGCGCGCGTGATGGCGACGTAAGCCAGACGGCGTTCTTCTTCGAGTTCAGCCGGATCGGCAGCCGAGCGCGAATGTGGAAAAAGTCCGTCTTCGAGGCCGACGAGAAAAACGAGCGGAAACTCCAGACCCTTCGCCGAATGAATGGTCATCAAGGTGACGGGGGCAGATTGCTCGTATTGATCGGCATCTGCGGTTAAGGCCGCCGCGTCGATAAAATCGCGCAGCCCGCCGCCCTCTTCGGTGTCGTAATCAACCGCCGCGTTGACTAATTCCTGCAAGTTTTCGATGCGGCCTTCGGCCTCTTCGGTGTTTTCCGAGCGCAGCGCTTCGGAATAACCCGTGTCGAGAATCGCTGCTTTGACCACTTCCGAAGCGTGCTCTTTCTGTGCAAGCGCGACGAGGTTGGTCACGATCCGTCGGAAATTGCGAAGCGCGTTCAGAGCGCGCGGATTGAAGCCCTCGTTCTGCTCGGTGAGAATCGAGATGGCTTCCCAATGTGAAACGCCGTAGTCTTTGGCGCGTCGCTCAAGCTCATCGAGCGTCTGTTTGCCAAGCCCGCGCACTGGCGTGTTGATGACGCGCATGAGCGCGATTGAATCGTGCGGATTGAGTGCGAGTTTGAGATAGGCGATGATGTCGCGCACTTCGGCGCGCTCGTAGAAAGAGAAGCCGCCGACGATTTTGTATGGAAGACCTGCCCGTCGAAGCGCCTCTTCAAAGACGCGCGACTGTGCGTTGGTGCGATAGAGAACGGCTGCCCTTTGCGCAGGATCTTCGCGTCGATGTTGTTCAATTTTGGCGGCGACAAAGCGCGCCTCGCCCTCGGCATCGAAGGCTTGATAGTAACGGATGGGAGAACCGGAGGGGCTTGCCGTCCAGAGCGTCTTCTCTTTTCGCGTCGTGTTGCGTTTGATGACGGCGTCGGCGGTCGAAAGAATATTCTGTGTCGAGCGATAGTTCTGTTCAAGCTTGATCGTGCGCGCGCCCTTATAGTGCTCCTCGAAATTGAGGATGTTTGAAATGTCTGCTCCGCGCCAACGGTAAATACTTTGGTCGGGGTCTCCGACGACACAGATGTTCTGTTGCTGCTCGGTCAAATAATTGATGAGCGCGAATTGAAGCGCGTTGGTGTCCTGATACTCATCGACGAGGATGTAACGGAAGCGGTCGTTGTAATGGTCGCGCACGTCTTTGCGTTTGCGCAGAAGGCGGACGGCCTTAATCAGCAGGTCGTCAAAATCAAGCGCGTTGTTTGAGACGAGACGCTCTTCGTAGAGACGAAAGACGCGCGCGATGGCGGCGCGCTTTTCATCGGCGTATTCGACGCGCGCGGCATACATTTCGGGGTCGAGGCCGCTATTTTTGGCGTGACTAATTGCGCTTTGCGTGGCGCGCGGAGCAAGACGCTGGTCGTCGTAGCCGAGGTCTTTGATACAGGCTTTGACGACGCGCACCGAGTCGTCCTGATCGTAGATGGTGAAGGAACGCGTGTAGCCCTCTTCGAGTTTTTCGATCTCGCGGCGCAGTAGGCGGACGCAGAGAGAGTGAAAGGTCGAGATCAGAGGCGCGCTTTCGAGACGCACTCCGGCCAGAAGTTTTGTGACGCGCTCGCGCATCTCCTGCGCCGCCTTGTTTGTAAAGGTGACGGCAAGGATGTTGGCGGGCGGAATGTTTCGTTCCGCAATCAGATAGGCGATGCGAACCGTGATGACGCGGGTTTTGCCCGACCCTGCTCCGGCGAGGATCAGAAGCGGGCCTTCGGTCGAGAGGACGGCTTCCCTTTGTCGTTCGTTGAGTGTTGAAACTATTTCCATAAATGACTGACTCGCATCTCTGTGGCGAGCATTAGTTAATTGTTACGGCTCGATGCCTCCGGGCTGCAAAATAACGTAGCCATAATCGGAGTGGAGCGCCTTCAAGTAGCTCTCTTCCTGCCCGAGAATTTTGATGGTGCTTTGCAGCTGTTTGCTGTCGTTATCGACGATGCCATCCAGGACGATCAATTGATTTGCCGC
>CBDUCU010000491.1:0-3519 GCA_965365725.1 uncultured bacterium
ACGCGCCATCTCATCATCGCCGCCGCACCCATGCTTTTGCTCTCAGGCGTTGCGCTGGCGCGCGTGCGTCGGCACGTGTTGCGGACGACGCTTCTTGTCGCCGCGTCGTGCTGGTTTTTGTGGGGCGCTGTGTTTGCGCTGGCGCGCACACAGGGCCGCTACATCTGGTGCGGTTGGGAGAATTTAACGACTGAGATGCAAAGCGCCGAGCCGTCAAAGCAGACGCAAGCGAGCGTCCCTGTCTATGCGTTTGAAGACCTCGTTGCGTATCACGTCTGGTTTGCTGTTGACGGCGCGCGTGATGAAAGATTTAAGGTTGCGGTCGTCAAAGGCGTGGCAGGTCTGGCGGAAGACCCGGCATACTTTCTGCCGCGCGGCTTCGATGCTGTGCGGGTCGTCAATCCTTCTGAGATCGACGATGAGCGTTGCTGGATTTTATTTAGAGATTTCGCATGGACGGAGACGCGACCGCCATTGAAGATTTTGCGCGAGCGCGGTTATAAATTCAGCGTCGTCGGTGAATTCGACGCGCAGGGACAGAAGGCGTTTCTGGTTTTGGCGAGACGATAAAGCTTTGATTGAAGAGAAGAGAAATGGTTGGTTGTGGCCGCTTCTTGCGTCGGTTGCGTCGTTTGTGTTTGCGTCGATTCTGCTCGCCGTGCAGGGGCGTTCGTGGTTCTGTTCGTGCGGACAGTTTCTCGTCTGGACGAGCGATGCATGGAGCGCGCAGACCTCTCAACAACTCTTTGACCCATACAGCCTGACGCATGTTCTACACGGCTTTGCTTTCTGTTGGCTGCTTGCGTTGCTCGCGCCGCGCATGAGTGCGGGTTGGCGATTCTTTTTCGCAGTCGCGTTGGAATCGTTGTGGGAGGTTGTTGAAAATTCCCGGTACGTCATACAGAGATACCGCGAGACGACAGCCGCGCTCGGCTACGAAGGCGACTCAATCGTCAATTCGCTCGGCGACGTAGCGGCCTGCGCCTTTGGGTTTCTGCTTGCGCGCCGGCTCGGTTTTGCGCGCTCCGTCGCACTGTTTATCGTCATCGAGTTGTTATTGCTCGTTTGGATCAGAGACAGTCTTGTTCTCAACATCATCATGCTCATCTTCCCCCTCAACTCCATCAAAGAGTGGCAAGCCGTTCATTAAACATGCGGGCGACAATACAATTGATGCTTCTCGTCTTATGTCGATTCAACAATCCGCCGGAGACACACTGACTACTAGTAGAATCGACATTGTGTTATGCCGAATGCATCGATAATTTCCGTCCTGCCGGGTAAAATACCGAAACATGCAGTCTAATGAGCGTTAGATGTTCCTAAGTCTCACGTGTGTAGAATATGAGCGCAGAACCCGAGCCAGAGATTCCTGCTTTCAGTGACGCTACCCAACAGCTCAAAGATTTTCTGTCCAAGCAAAATCTTTCCCCTGAGTTTCTCTGGGTATTCCGTGAGGACGTGTCTTGGCGCAAGCGCTATATCTTTGTTAAAGAGCCGCTCCCGACGGAGAATATAGGGCTTGTTGAATCGCTCTATGAAAGTGGCCGCCGGCGGGACTTGGGAATCCGATTGGAAGTGCTTTGTCTCCTCGCCTCGCGCCCGTGTTGTTACGTCTGGTTGCCCAAGGATCAAATGTCCGCAGAGTACGCCCTGCTGCTAATGTCTAAGTTCATCATCAGCGTGCCGACCGATTTGCGTAATGCCAAATCGGTCAGGAATCCGCTGACATGGCAATGGCATAAGTTGCTTGAGGGCGGGGCAGGTTGGGAAAGCATAGTTGAGAGGTTGCCGCGCAGGAACATCTAACAACGGCATCCACCCGACCGCGAATCAGCGTCTCTCTTATCGTTAGCTTGGATGGTTTCGGGGTTGAATGCGCGGCGGGTGATGCCGAGCGTTAGGTGTCAGTCACTTCTTCGGCAGGGCTAAGAAAAAAGGGAGATCAATGACCTGGATGAGTGTCGCCGGTGCGGCCTTTGGCTTTGCACTAACTGTCAGTGGCATCGTAGCCATAACACGGCGGAAAACGAGGGCGGCTCCCGACGGAGAGGACGAGCGGCCCTATCAGGGGAAGTCTGCTGTAATGCTCGGCGCACTTTGGATTGTTCTGGGCGCTGGTGTCGTGGTCGCGTCGCTCGCTTCTGAGTCATCGGGTGGGCTAATCGGACTGCTTCGGAAACTCGGTCGTATATTCATGGGAATCTAGCGACAGGAGTGTTATGTATCTTGCGTGTGCGGGCAGGTGATGACGTGCATTGGGCGTGTTCATCCCATCTGGTTCTGAAGAAAGAGATTTGAATGTTGACCGCACACTTCTTAGGAGGCTCGGGCTCAATTTGTCATTGTCGGGGAGGTGAGAATCTTGGCAGCTACAAGAATATGTTCGGTAATAACGTTGGCGCTATTCGTCACATTTTCTTATGGCAGCGCTCGCCCCGCAACGGGTTGCCAAAGTAAGGGCGAGCAGCTTTTCCGCCATCTCTTCGAACGGGCGCTTTCGGGCAATGATGCAAGCTTACTGGACAGTGCGGTGGCCCCTGAGTTCATATTCCACGCTGGCGGGCAGACGGCTAAAATCACACGCGAGCAACTCTGGCAGCTGACAGGAGAGATCCGTTCCGGGTTCCCCGATATACGCTTCAAAGTCGAGGATGTGATAAGCGAGCGCGACAAAGTTGCCGCCCGGATTAGCTTCACGGGTACGCATAAAGGAGATTGGAACGGAATCCCGCCGACCGGCAAGAGGGTCTACGTCACCGAGATGTTCATCTGCCGCGTCAAAGCAAATCTATTAGCCGAGTGCTGGCAGGAATGGGATGAACGAGGGCTGATCAGGCAACTCGGTATGGATAAGTAAGGCCATGCGCATCGTTTCGGTTGAAGTTAGCTGTCTCTATTTCTGACGTCTCGTAAATAAGAAGCAATGATTATGGAAGACGAACTCTTTGGCAATGTAACGTGGGATAAAGATTCTCGTTGGAGCGGAGTAATGACTCTGGCAAACGGGAAGACCGCCGCATTCGAAATTGATGGTTATGAAATAATTGAGACCATCACCGAAGCGGCTCGCAACACTTTAAAATTCCTGATCGCGAACGAACCTCACATTCGTCACAAAATCGTGGTGTCAATGAGAGAGGTTTATAAAGAGGGATGGTTCTACGAAATCACACTTACTACTGAGGAGCTTGCACAAAAGATTCATCTTAAACACGTTACAATTTTTGATGAAGGCGGCGGAGAGCTTTTCTATGAGGCTGATGTAGACCTTTTGGCGGGACATTGGGTTCAAGTTCCGATTGATGCACGTGGTGAAATCAGTGAACCGGAGATACATGGATAAGAGTGTCGTCGAAGATAGGCTCGATAGATCAAGCAGCAGGAGCAGGGGAGGGAACGCCACCAACTCATCGCGCAAGCTAACAACTGTCTGCAACCCGACCGCCCTTAGCGTGGCTTTCATCACACTTTTTTTTCGTACAGTTTGAATGGTCGCGTTAGGCGGCGGGTTAATTT
>CBDUCU010000492.1:0-3518 GCA_965365725.1 uncultured bacterium
CTGTCTCGCGTGATCGACTCGGCGCGAGCGATCAGCCGCCCGTCGCCGCGCGTTTGAACTGCCGATACGACTTTTGACGCACCCTGCGAAATAAGAGCGATGCTGCACAACGCGCTCGCAAAAAGGATTCTTTTCAGATTGCTCGCACTCTTCATCAGTCTCCCCCTTTGCTAAAAATCTGCGCGCCGTTGAAAGATTTAAAGCTCTTTCGACGGCGCGCTCAAATACGAAAAATTCTTTTGGCCTAAACCTTTAAGCTCGCCCTTCGAGCTTTGCGACCTGCGCCTCGCGCCTCGAAGTTTCAGACGCTTAAACCGTCGCTCATGAACGCGGTTACGGCTTCCCCTTTTTTTTATCATTGCCGCCGCGATTATCATCTTTGTTGTTGTCGCGCGGCGGCGGTTGTTTATCAGACTTTGGAACGTCTTTCGACTCTTTGGGCGGCGGCTTCGGGTCGTTCTGCTGCGCCTCAAGCGCAAAAGCGCTCAAAGTCAGCATACAGAGCGCGACAAACGTCGCCAGAGTTTTCTTTAATGCTTTCATCACTTCCTTGATGCCCCCTCATGTCCTTTCTCGAAAGGAGTCGCGCATGGGAGGAGAGGAGAGACGCGCGTGTCTCGCTGGTCTCTAGTGGCAACATAAGTGCCAAAAGTTGCGCCTTACAGCTTAACACTTTACAAGCGCTGGCCAGCAGCCTTGCGCACGCTTTCCGGTAAACAGGCACGGTATCGTGTATGTAACGGTTGCGGATTACATAAGCACCCAAAGTTTCAACGTCTGACGACGATGCGCGTGCTGGTCACGTTATTACCCGCATCAAAGGCGCGGAGCGAAATCGTGTGCTCGCCCGTTCCCGTAGCAGGCAGGTCGATAAAGTAGGTTTCGCGCTGGCTGTCGGCGATGCCGTCTTCAGGGAAAACAGAGCGCCATTCCTGCCCGTCGAGACTTACGTCGGCTCGCTTTATCGCCCCGCCTGCGTCTTCAACAATAAAGCGTGCGCGCACGCGTCCATCCGTGCCGCTCTGCGGCGTGGCTTCTGCGCGCACGGTCGGCGGCGTACTGTCCACGTCGACCGGCTCGCTCAAACGCTCTCCAGTGAGCGCCTGCCCGACGGCGTTGTCGGGAGCATCGGATGCAACTACGCGGAAGATATAGCGACCGTTGCCGAGCGCCGCGCCGTCAACCGCATAAAAATTTTCGCGTAAGTTTTCTTTCAAAAGACGAAAGACGTTTTCGCCCACCGCTCGGTAATAGACCGAGTATTCAAGCTGGTCTCCGTTGCGGTCTTCGGCCTGCCATTGAAGCGAGATCGCTCCGCGTTGAAAAGCTCTGCGCGGCGGCACTTGGACGGCTGCGCCCAAAAGCGCCGGATCGAGACCTGACGATTCGATATTTGGATCGGCGGGCACTTGAATCGCCGGAAGAAGCGCGATGCCGACGGGCAAGGTTTGAACAGTCAAAATCTCAGGCGCGACGTTGCGCGGCAGATATGCGAGGCTTACGTCTTCGACGCGCGCTGCGCCTCCCGGAACAACTACGCCCGCAGGCGAACGCAAGACCGCGCGCCATTGAATGAAGCGTGCGCGTGGGCTGACGACAGTTGTCCCCCCCGGATCACGATAGGGCGCGCTCCATTCGCTCCAAGTCATGTCGGGACGTTCGGTGTTGCCCGTGCGCGTCTGCAACTCAACCTGCCCTTGCCCGCGCCAGCGTATTCGTCCCCATGATGCGACAAAGCGCGCGTCGCGCACGGGCGATTCGTAAGTTCCTTCGCTCACAGTATCGCTGCCAAAGCGAAAGAGTTTGCCCTGATTGCTCGATGCGACGTAGAGATCGTTGCCGCGCACAAGGAATGAAGAGATCTGGTCTTCGCTCGATTGAACGAGCAATGTATCGCGCCCGTCGTCCGTGACGGAATAGATGCGTCCCTTGTCGCTTGTGCCGACAAGCACGCCGCCTTGCGGTGAGGGCGCAACAGAAAAGGCCGTGATTGAATTTGAACTCCAGAGCACGTCGCTGCTTCCGTCGGCCAGTATGCGGAAGACGGCGCTGCGCGCGCTCTGTAAATCATTACGACTGCGCACCTGCGCGGGCTGCCCCTGAACCCCACCCTGCGTGGCATCGACAATATCGCCCGACGTAATGGTGACAGACACAGAGCCGCTCTGTGCGCTGCTTGCTTGCGGTTGCGGATTTGCCGGCACGGCCGGTCGCGGCCCCGATGCCGCGTCGCTCAAGGCAAGCGCATAAACTGAACCATCTGAGGCGGGCGCGAGCATGTGAATCTCTCTTAGAGGCGAATCAAAGAGCGCAAACACTTTGCCTTCAGGCGAGATGCGCAGCACCAGACCGCTCGGGTCAGTTCCGGCAATTAAATTTCCCTGCTTATCTGATGCCAGCGAGATAACGTGCGTCTCATTAATGTCGGCAAGGATTGAGGTCTCAGGTTTCGCGCCAGCACTTCGCACACGATAGAGACGACCCGCGTCGCCAGTCCCGATTGCAAGCGAGCCGTCCTGCATGACAACAATCGACCAGATGTATTTGTCGGGCGGGTCGAAATAGACTTCAGCGCGTCCGTCTGCCCCGATGCGATAAACTTTTCCATCGGGTGACGTGCCCGCGTAGAGCGCGCCGTCGCGTCCGACGACGAGCGCTGTTGCATCCAGTTCAGCCGCATCGTAAAGAAGCGAGCCTTTGCCGTCTGCCCCGACGCGAAATATTTTCCCGTCGTGACCTGTGCCGAGATAGACCGTCCCCGTCTGGTCAATCGCCGTTGACCAGACATATGCCTGCTCTGTATCAAAGACCTGCGTAAAGCGCGGTGCGAGCATGAGCGCGCCCGCATCCGTGATCGACACGCCGCGCGCCTCGCCGTTCAAGAGCTCCGCGCGCGAGTTTGTCTCCCACACAACGGGGCCGCCCGCATCAGTAGGTTGCGCGGCGAAATAACTGACAATAACCAAGAGCAAAAGAGCGAGTGCGGTGCGAAGCGGAAACAGTTTTTTTGACATCGATTGTTGAGACACAAACCTTCCGAGTGATTTTGAAAGAGTGCTGAAGCAAGCTTTTAGTTGACGACGATACAATCTCCAAACAGCGTGCCTCTCATACTCATTGAATCATAAACGATGCGAGTTCAATGTAAAACTTCGGCCTTTAATTCCCCACGTAGCGCGCATAGAGCGTGCGCGCCAGACGCGTATCGTCCGTGCCGCGTATGATCGCGCGCGCATCTGCAAAAACCGTCAGCTCGTATTCGCCCACGCGAAGACGCAAAAGATAGCCATTTACCTTCACGTCCCCCGCGCTCGCCAGACGCAAGGCAAGACTATCGAGGTCGATGCGGCCATTTGTGCGCGGTGCAATCTGTACTGCGTCGCGCCCGCAAAGCGACGTTGTATAGTCACCCGCTTCCGCCTCAAGCGCATCGTAGCGCCCAACCGAACAGGTTGGGCATTCGGGCGACGGTTTGCCCAGGCGAATGCGCCGCCACTCGTTCTCCCACACATCGAACT
>CBDUCU010000493.1:0-3510 GCA_965365725.1 uncultured bacterium
CGTATAAAGTGCGTCGCGTGGTGCTCGCGCTCGGCAATCGCGGAACGCCGATGCGCCTGAAAGTGCCGGGCGAAGAGTTGAAGATTACTGTTAATGAGAAGACTGAAGAGAAGGTTAAATACAGATTAACTGACCCGGAAGAATATCGCGGGCGGCGCATCATCATCGTCGGCGCGGGCAACTCGGCAATCGAAGCTGCGGTTGATCTGGTCGCGCGAAGGCATGGCGACAGAATCTCGTTTCGACCCGAGGAAGAGATTAACGAAGTCTCACTCGTCATTCGCAGCGATATGAAAAACGACCTCAAGTTTTTGAACAAGCAACAGGTTTATGACTGCATCGACGAGGGCAAGATCAAAGTTTATTTCGGGACGGCCATCAAAGAGATTCATGAAAGAGAGGTCGTCCTGATGAACGCGCGCACGTTGGAGCAGACGGCGACCTTACCGAACGATTTTGTCTTTGCCATGATTGGCGGCGACCGTCCGACAAAGTTTCTGGAATCAATCGGCATCAAGATCGGATAAAAAGAAGAGAGCGGGGCTGTCTCCCCGCTCTTGAGGTTGGATTGTCTATCTCTTCAGCTTGCCAACAAAAGTTTATAGAGGCTTGCAATCGCATCCAACCGTTAAGAGGCGGGCATTGCCCGCCTCTTAACTATGGTTAGTAATTTCGAACGTAAATCGGTATTTACTTTTCGTTGCTCACCTGCGGAATTGGCCTTCCCATACCCTGATAGATGCCGACGATCTCGTCCTTTTTAGATTTGGCCTCGGCATTTGCGGGGTCGAAGATAAGCACACTGTTGTAATCGGCGAGCGCAAACTTGTAGAGCGACGGATTGCCTGCATCACGATAGGCGTTGCCGCGTGCGAGATACGCATCGGCGGCGGCCTTTTTGTCTGCGGCGCTCGCGTTCGCGGCCTTCGCCTTTGGTAGCGCGCTCGCAATCTTTGCGTCGAGCGTCGCGGTATCGAGAAGCGCTCTATCCTTTTCAACATCGCCCGAAGGGGCTTGAGTTCCGTGCGTGGAAGTTACGCCCGCAGGAGACGAACTGCTGCCGCCTCCGCCGGGCGCATCGGCTGTCCTCGCACTGTTGCTGCGAGCAGTGGTCTGGCTACTATTATTTGCAGGAGTTGCGGTGTTGCCCGAACACCCTGCTTGAATCAACGCGCCGCACAACAACGACGCAATGAATAAATGACAGGTCAACTTATTCTTCACTTGTTCCCTTCCTTAATGTTTGAAATCTTTGGTGCTTCACAATCCGGCGGCGCGAAACCCGCGCCCACGCTCATTGCGTCTTGCCTGTGTGACACTCGATGCATTTTTGCGAAGTCGCAATCTTGAGATCAGGGCGTTTCTCAACCGCGAGATCATGACAGATGTTGCAGTTGCGATGATACGCCTCTTCGTTTGTCAGGACGGATGGGTCGGTCTCGCCTTCATCGATAATTGAAGGGTTTTCAGCAAGCAGTTTGGGCTTTACGCCTTCCTGTTCGTGGCAGGCGCGGCAGGCAAGCACGTCGGGCGCTTTGGGGTCTTTGGCGAGAAGATCAGCGGTCAGCGTAGTCGTGCGGTCTGCCGGGTGCGCGGTCTTCAAGGGCGGTCGTTTGGCCGCTTCGGAGGCGGGCTGATCCGTGTGGTGACATTCGACGCAGGCAATCAAACCCGTGCCTTCGATGTTGTAATTCTTCGTGCTGTGGTTTTCATGATTGAAGGGCGTGGGCAGAGCCTTTTTTACGTCCTTTTTCGCATCCTTCGACAGCACATATATTTTCTCCGGCGTTCGTCCATCAAAGACGAGCGCCGTCGAAGCAGAATTAGGATTCAGATTCCCGCACCCGAGACTAAACGCGAGATAGCCGATAAAGGCCGCGACGACGACGACAATTTTCATTTCAGCCCGTCCTTAATCTTCATTGAGACAAAGCGCGCTCAACGATTGAGATTTGCTGCAAACTACATTCTAGGCGAGGCTCACAATAGATTATCTATGGGAGAGACGTGCATTTCAGATCGCGCGGAATGATAGGGCCGCCCGCAAGAGGCTGTCAATTTTTTACTCTTCACGTTCAAGCCAAAAAATTTCAGAGTCGGAAGGTCGGCCCCTTGTGACAACGCTTGCAATCGCCAAAATCTTCGCCGCCGAAGGCTCGCCGGTTGTCATGGCAAGACGCACAACTCTGTGCCCGCGAGGTTGGAAAGTGTTGCGCAGCCTGCGGCGAAGAGACCTGTAGCCCTTGCGCAAGACCGGCGCGGACGTTGTGGCAAGAGGCGCAGGAAAGATTCTGTCGCGCTCCATGCGCGCTGTGGTTAAAGCCGATGCGAAAGGCGCGTGCGTTTGTGCCCGTCCGTCTGTAAGGAGCAAGACTATGACACACGCCGCACGAAGCAATCTCGCGCCCGCCCGATGTGACCTTCTGCGGCGTGTGGCACGCATAGCAACGCGCGTGCGCGTCGAGACCTGCGGGTATCGAGAGCGCAACGGCGCGTCGTGCGCTCTGATGGCACGCAGCGCAACCCTGCTCGGAACGGCCTTCGCCGGTTGTGTGCTGCGCATGATCGAACTTGACATTGAAACTTGCCAGAGGCGGAAAACCTTTGAGGGGTGGGTTGCGCGCGTCGAGACTTGTGTGACAGATAGAGCACATTCGGGTTTCCTGCACGGCGACAAACTGTTGCAGATGACAATCGGTGCAAGCCTTGTGGCCGGGCAGACGCGGCTCCGTCGAATTGTCCGTGCGTCGGAGGCAGGCAGCGCATTCCTGGTTGCGATGAGCGTCGGAGTTGTGGAGGAATCGAGAGAAATCGTGGGGCGCATCCTGCGCTTCGGGAGAGACGTTTGAGAAACTCGCTTTCGTCGAGCCTGCGACAAAAACCGCGTCCAGACTGGCTGCACAGAGACAGGCAGCGCAAATCAAAAAAATCGTCAAGACACCAGTCCTGATACGCCGTCCGCGCGGCTTATCAATCGACCGGCCTCTCTCTTCGTCTCCTATATGCATAAAAGAATCGCTCGACGCTTGCCTGCATTATTGTTTCGGGACGGGCACGGGGTCTGTGTGCGATTTTGGCATCGGCTCGCGTCCGAAATTGTTGTGACACTTGATGCATTCAGACTTTGGATTTGCGCGTCGTTGATCGACCTCGACGTTAAGGATTGCTTTTGGTCGAGCCTTGATGTGGCAACCTGTGCCCGCGCCTCCGCAGGTCAGGATTGAGACTTCGAGCGAGGCCGCATCGAGCGTGCTGATGGAAGTGATGTTGATATGGCAGCCCGTGCAGCCGATGCCTTCGTGTTTTTCAATCTCGTGTCGAAATTTGGCCGCTTCTCTTCTGAGCCACTTCTCTCTAATTGAATCGGAAGCGATGTGCGCGGCGACGGCTGCGTCCGTATCCGCGCGCGAATTCTTAAGAGCGCCGGTTGCAAGCGGCTCGGGTAAGAGTTTGTGACATGCGGCGCAGTTGTTTGAAAGCGGCTCGATGCCGCCTTCCTGCCAGTGGCAA
>CBDUCU010000494.1:0-3505 GCA_965365725.1 uncultured bacterium
GCTCTCGTTTGCGTTGGGCTGCTCTTTGCGGGGCTCGGTCGCTCGGGTCGGTTCGGTCTGCGCCGTCAGCGGCTCGTTCTCTTTGCGCATGGAGACAGCCCAGAGAGCGAGCGCGGCGGTGGCGAGCAGGAGCGAAGCGGCAATCGCATATCGCAGATAGAAAGGGCGGCGCGATCTAACGCTCTGCAAAGGGATGACGTTTTCCCGGGCCGCCTGCTTCTTGTCGCCGTCGCTTGCTAAGCGAGCTTGCATAAACTGCCAGCGAGTTTCGATCTCGGCATCCGGGATTTTTTCTGCGCCTTCGCTTTCGCGGTCGGGAAACGTGGCAAAGTCTAAAAGAAGCTGCGCGCACATCCGGCATGTTGCCAGATGAGCTTGAGTTGCTCGTTCCTGCGGCTCGTCGCTCAGTCCGTTATGATAGGCGATCAGCTCTTCAGGCGCGGGATGTTGCAGAGGCTCGCGCCCCGCCGCCTCTTCGCCGAGCAGTCGGAGCATTTCTTTCAGATCATCTTGCGAGTCGTTCAACTGTCAGTTACCGCCAGTCTCTAATCGGGCATCACGAGCGCGATCTTCGTCTTTAACTGCTTGCGCGCCTGATGCAGGTGCGCCTTGACCGTCTCGACCGAGATGCGCATCAGCAGAGCTATTTCCTGATAGCTCAAGTCCTGATAAACGCGCAGCTCTACGCACCTGCGCATTTGTTCGGGAAGCGAGGAGACCGATTCGCGCAAAATGCTTAAGCGCTCATTGCGCAGCACATTGTTCAATGGGTCGCGCTCCGCATCGTCGGTCAACGCATCGCTTCTAATTTCGCCAGCCGATTGCTCTTGCCTTTGATCCGCTTCAACGATCGAGAGATGCGTGCCGGCACGTTTCTGCGCGTCCTTGTGCCGCAGCGCGTTGCGGTAGGTGTTGGCGGCAATCTGAAAAAGCCACGCCTCGAACGGCGCTTCGCCGCGAAAACCTTCCATACCATTATAGACACGGAGAAACGTCTCTTGGGTTAGGTCGTGACACACATCAATGGAAAACCCTCGCTTCTCGAAAAAGCGAAAGATGGGGCGATAAAACGTCTTGAAGACGCGGCGAAAACTCGCGTCACGATCATCATCCAGCCTTTTTGCGACTACGTTGAACACAAAAAATTTTGAAGCGTTCGAATATGACGGTAGAGAATTTCAAAACGCGGCAGACCTGCAAAAACATATTGGGATAGATTGCAATGCTAGTTCAAGTGAGAAGTCTTATCCGAGAGCAACTATTTTTTGCAGCGACGCGGGCAGGAAGAGGGGCTGGCATTGACTGAGGGCGCTAACATCATGAGAGACGCGCTTACTTAACGCCTGTTTCTACAGAGCGAGGCCCGCCCGTATTAAGTCAATCAAACACGGGCGGGCCTCGCTCTTTTTTTTATGACTGTTAGTTGCCGAAACGTCGTTTGTACTCGCCGGAGACGAGGAACGAGCGAACCATCTCTGCGCGGACAAAGTCGCCTCCATGATTGTTGAGCTTCTGTAGCCAGAAGTTGTAGCCGCTCATGTCCGAGTCGGGCGCGTCGTCGGGGTTGCGCCGCAGGTAGCCCACGTACTGCATATAGACGAAAGCAGGGTTGCGGAGCTTTTCGCGGACGGACGCGCTGTCTGCAATCTTTCGCAGCACGGAGGCGCGCGTCTCCGTGCCGGAGTCGAGACCGGCGATGAGCTGCGAGCGCAGAGTGGCCTCCGCACCCTCGGCAATGCCCGCGTTTGAGAAGAGCGTGCCCACGTACTCGGCATTGGTCTTACCCGCATGAAGGGCCGTGAAGTCCGGTCGTGAAACCCAGAAGTCGAGGAACGCCTGCTGGTTCTCTTCAAGCTTCTGCTCCCAACCCGGTTGGTTCACTACAACATCGCGGCCTAGCATCTGCGTGCTCATGAGAAGCTCCTGCATGCGCAGGCGCGACGGGAAGCCGCCGAACGAAGCGGCATGCAGGCGCGAGACGAAGAAGCCTGTCTCCTGAAACTCTATCGAGAGAAAGAAGGCCGCAGAGACCTGCTGGCGTTTGTAGTCGCGGCAGCCAGCGTCCGCGCCGCACTTCGTTATCTCGTTCGTCCAGAAGGCAAGCCCTTCGGCATCCGGCTCGCGGTTGAGGAAATCAAGATAGTGCTGGCGCACAAAGAACTGCGCCTCCTCAACCGGATTGTTCGCGGCGGTCGCCGTATCGTTGTCGTTGATCGTCACACGCACGTAGCCCGCTCCGTCAACAGCCGCGCCGCTCGCGTTGTTGAGCAGGATGTTGAAGGTCTCCTGCGCCGAGTCGTCCGCGCCGCCGAGTCCGTCGTCCGTGAGCGAGACCGTGAAGGTCTTTTCTGTCTCGCCGGGGAGGAAGACGAGCGTGCCGAAGACGGGCGTGTAATCAGCGCGGTCGTTGGCCGTGCCCGCGGGCGCGCCGAACTCAGGCGCGGCCTGCGAAGTGGTCATGTAGCTGACCAGCGCCGTCCCTTCAAGGTTATTTGTGCGCCGGACGGTGATGCTGACGCTCTTGGCGCCTTCCGAGACCGAGTAGGACGGCTCGGCGAAGTTGAGGTAAGCAGGGTTGAGGACGAAGGCGAACTGCGTCCGGTTCAAGTCTATCGTGCGCGGGGCAGCCTGCGTGCTGACGTTCAACTGCGCTTCGAGTGTAACGCCGCCGTCTTCGGCAGTGTTTACTTTAAGACTGGGTTCGTTCCCCTGTGCGTCGCGCGGGACGTACCAACCGAGGCGGCGCGCGGGGAAGTCAGAGTCTGCATCGAGCAGCAGATGGCCGGGCTGAGACGCGCCGGCGGCACGACTCGAAGCGGTGAATGTGGACGAGGCGTTCTGCTTCGCAAGGCCGGGATTTTTGACGGTAGAGCCGTCTGTTCCGATAAGCGTCGAGCCGTCTGTTCCGATAAGCGTCGAGCCGTCGGTGCCGATGAGCGTCGAGCCATCGGTTCCGATGAGATTGCCCGCGCCGGCGGCGACCATCTGTGCCTGATTGCGTAGCGTTGCGCCGTCAGTGCCGACGAGTCTGGCGGCATTGACTCCGGTGACTGTGGCGCTGTCGAGCTTGACGTTCACACCTTCGAAAGCGTGTCTGGGTTCGAGGGCGATGCCGAGCGAGACATTGCCGACGAGGGGGCCGGGCGGCGGTGGCGGCGCGCCTCCCGGAGGCGACGAGAAAATGTTTCGGAAGTAATCGACAACCGGACTGTAAGTTTCAGCGACGGCATTGCCGAGGTTTTGCAGTATCTGGCCGAGCGGTGTCAGCGTGACGACGATGCGCGCGCGCTGACCGGAAGTGTTCGGTGTTGACTGAATCGCGTAGCGCGCCGGTGGCTTCGGTATGAAGCCTGCGGGCGGGCCCGAGGCGTTGATGCTCTGGCCGGGTTCGGCCACTTGAACGTCGAGCGGGATGATCTTCAGCGGCCAAAGCTGCTTTGTCGTCTCCTGTCCCGTGCGAACCTGTAACAGAAGCATTCCCTCCGTGTTGAAGAAGTTCGGCGGG
>CBDUCU010000495.1:0-3498 GCA_965365725.1 uncultured bacterium
GACAATCACTTCGCGCGCTTTGTAGCTTGATGCGAGCAGCGCTGCGAGACACGTTTCGAGTTGCGCGCCGCCGTTATAGACAGGGACGACGACCGAGATAAAAGGCTCGTCGTCGCTCAAATTTTTCATCACTCTTGATCAAGCCTCAGACTCGCCCGCAGCCTGTTGTGATGCGCACGCCGTTCGTCTGAGGCGTTCCGGAGCGAGCCGCTCGGAAGTGTGAGCTGCCTCCGCGCTTGCGCGCATGTCTTCGTGATACTCATGATCGGCGTTGACTTCCCACAGATCATGACGAGCGTCGTAGAGGATGTTTTCGACGGCGCGCATCGCCGTCAGCATCGAGTGATCCTGATTGTTGTAGCGATGCATGCCGTTGCGACCGACAAGCTGAAAATTCTCAAATCCATCGAAGAAGCTTCGTAAGATTTGAAGCGCATTTGCATATGTCGAATCATAAACCGGATAAGCTTTGCGCACGCGCACGACCGCGCCGTCCTCAACATCGCTTGCGCGAACAAGACCGAGCGTCTCCATCTCGCGCCTTCCCAGATTGATCAATTCGTCGTCGGACATCGACCACAAATCATCACCCTCGGAGCAGAAGTATTCGAGACCGAGACAGGTCTTTGACGGGTCGGGCACCATCTGCTCGCTCCAGTTCTTAAAATTCTGCACGCGCCCGAGCCTGACGCGCGGGTCGTGTATGTAAATCCAGTTGTCTGGAAAAAGCTCGCGTCGGTTGACGATGAGCGCGACGGTCAGAAAGTCGCGGTAGCACAGTTTTGAGGCAGCGTCGGTAATTTCGGCGGGCGGACGCGGCTCCATTTTTTCGACCAGCTCGCGCATCGGCATACTGCTGATAAAATCCGTGCCGCCCACGCTTTGGATTGCTTCGCCCTCTCCGACTTCGATCGCTTCAATGCGCCGGTTTCGCCAGTGAACCTTAGAGACCTTTCCGCCGAGTCGGATTTCGCCGCCCATCTCTTTGACAAGCCCGGCCATCGATTCCCACATCATCCCGGGGCCGCGCAAAGGATAATCAAATTCGTCGATCAGCGTTTTGACGACCTCGTCGCCGCCTTCGCGCCCCGTCAGAAGTTTTTTGAGAACGACGGTGAGCGAGAGTCCGCGAATCCGCTGCGCGGCCCACTCGGCGCTGATCTCATTGCAGGGAATGCCCCAGACCTTCTCCGTGTAGGATTTGAAGAAGGTCTTGTAGAGCCGGCGGCCAAAACGATTTGTCACCCAATGCTCAAATGTCTCTTCCGGGCTTGTCGGACGCATGCGCGCGCGCAGGTAGCTCGAAAAAATCAGAAGACCTTCGAGCGGGCCGAGCCCGAACAACATCGACGAGGCGCGCAAAGGGTAATGGAAAAATTTTCGACGATGGTAGATGCGCGACAGACGCTTGCGCCGGAGAAACTCGTCCTCAGAGAGAACCTCGCGCCACAACTGATCGACCGTTGCTGCCTTTGTATAAAAACGGTGGCCGCCGATGTCAAAACGATAGCCCTTGTGTTCGACCGTTCGCGCCAGCCCGCCCAAAAAACCCGATTTCTCCAGCACGACTGCGCCCGCACCCGCTTTACATAATTGATATGCGGCTGTCAGTCCAGCCGGCCCCGCGCCAATGATGACGACCCTTTTGTTCTGCTTGGGCACTCAACACTCCTGTTTAAGTCCATCTCAAGATGAGGAAAACGAAATACTTTAGAGCGACGAAGGTTATATCTGCCGCCGTTAATCAGAATTAAATATCGGAGCACATTAACCGAATCTGCAAAAGAAAATCAAAGCAATTTGGCTGTGTACAAAACAAAGCCGTAAGCGCATGCACCTTGCCCCGCGCTGTGGACAAAACACGAATAAAAACTTACGCCTTCATTCACTGTTGAATGAAGGCGTAAGTTTTTTTTCACAACCTGTCTGCGGCAGTCCAAAGCGCCTGCGTGCTCAGCGCTTGCACCCTCAAACGTAATTCACTCTAAAGTCTCCCGCTTAAAGCCTGATAGACGGATGCCGCGACGCGCGCGGCCTTGGGGCCGTTCTCATCCCGACCGCTCAACAGAACGACGACGACCAGACGCGGGTCGTTGGCGGGCGCGTAAGAGGCAAAGATGCCGTGACTAGAATTTTTACTGCTCGCCGAGCCGGTCTTGCCTGCAATCTTTAAGCCCGCCGCTTGTGCTTGCGAGCCGCTGCCGCGTTCGACGACGGCAACGAGACCTTTCTGCGTCAGCTCAAGCGCATCGCGCGGAATGTCTATCATGCGCCGCACCTGCGGCTCGAAGCGCGCCGCTTCGTCCGGCGTGCGCGCAACGCGCGGCGTGACGAGACGGCCACCGTTGCCAAGCGCCGCATAGACGCTCGCCAGTTGGATCGGTGTCACTTCAACGCCTTCGCCGTGTGAGCCGAGCCAGCTCGCCGTCTTCACGGCTGAGCTTTCAGGCAGACGACCCGCCCATTCTCCTGTCATGTTGATGCCCGTCGTTTCGCCGAGACCGAAACGGCGCGCGTAGGAGAGAATCGGCTCAGCCCCGACGCGCTCGGCCAAAGTGATGAAGTAAGGATTATTCGAAAGCGCCATTGCATCCAACAGGTCGATACGTTCGTCTCTATCCTTAACCTTAACTTTCTCACTCGGATCGAAGGATTTGTCGGCAAGCCCTGCAAGCCCTGTAAAGACCTTCATCGTCGAGGCCGGAAGCCAGCCGCGCCTGACGGCCCATTCCTGATTGACGATGGTCAGAACGCGCCCCGTCCGGGCCTCCATCACGACGATTGAGCCGGAGCGTTTGCCAAGCGCGTCGATGGCGGCGCGCCGCGCCTCTAAATCTTCACCCTCGGTCGCGTCGGCCTCGATCAGCGCCGCCGTTGCGCGCGGCATCTCCGGATTGATGGTAAGACTCTTTTTCGTCTCGCGCGCGGACTTTGAATCGCCATTTGCCGCGTCGCTCGTTTTTGTAGAACTGTCTCCGGGTTTTTGCGAGAGCGCGGCATGCGTACATGCAACGGTTGTCAGAATGGCAATCATAAAGATCAGCGCGACAAGAAACGGAGAACCGCCGCTCGTATGCGGCCCTTTCGGATTTGTCAGACGCAGCACGCGCACGCGCAGGTTTCCGCCGCTTGCCGCCGCAGCGAGAAACGCCTGATCTTTGCGCAGCCGCTCCATCTGTGTGAGCGCGCGCGCATAGACGAGCGCGTCGCCGTCGAAGATGCGAATGGCTGCGTCGTCGCACGCATGCTCGCGCTCTTCTCTCGCTTTGCGCGAGACCCACCACGCCGCCGGATGATAAAAGAGCAGCGTCTCGACAAGCGTCTGCAGCAGATTGACGAGATAGTCGTGACGGCGAACGTGCGCCAGTTCATGCGCGAGTATGACTTCAAGCTGTCGCGGCGTGAGCCCTGCAAACGCGCTCGCGGGAACGAGCACAAACGGTTTGAGCCAGCCGATTGCCGAAGGCGTTTGAACCAGCGACGACTCCAGCAGCCGCA
>CBDUCU010000496.1:0-3496 GCA_965365725.1 uncultured bacterium
CCGTCCGCGAGATCGTCGCGGTTGACCGAAGTGATGACGGCGTGCGCGAGATTCAGAGTCTTGACGGCTTCGGCGACGTGGCGCGGCTCTTCCGGGTCGAGCGTGCCCGGCGCGCCCTTGCCGACGGCGCAGAAACCGCAATGCCGCGTGCAGATGTCGCCGCCGATCATAAAAGTGGCCGTGCGATCAGACCAGCACTCGAAGATATTGGGGCAGCGCGCCTCCTGACAGACCGTGTGCAAATTCAGTTTATCGACGAGGCCCAGCAGATAGTTGTGATTGGTCGGGTCGCCGATCTTGACCTTCAGCCATTCGGGTTTTGGCCCGCGCGGCGGTCGCGTCGAAGGGGGATTGTTGATGACTCTTAGTTCGCGGCTCAAGTTTTCGTTCGCTCCGTGATTCTCTCGTGTGCGGCTTATTCTAACATCGCAAAGATGCGGTTGTCGCTCAAGCCAAAGCAGATAAAAAGCACGCACACGGACGTTGACTTAAACCGCTTGCTAACTCTATTTTTAATAGGCCTGCCGCGCGCGGCTGAAGGGTTTATAAGAAGTCGCGCTCAATTAATCATTTCTCAAAATTGCCGAAGTTAAGCTTTCCCGGCAAAGTAAAATAAGATGTCCACTTTTTTCCGAGCCATCTCGCTCGCGCTTCTCCTGACCTGTCTTACCTGCGTCTTAGATGCACGTGCTGATACGGTTACAATCAACTCGGGCTCTGCAACCGTCGGCGGCACGCTCGGCGGGACGTTTTCGCTCGGCGGTAACGGCTTTCAAATCGGCGGCGGTTTGACGAACGGGCCCGGCTCTTGCTCGCCCTGTCTGGCAGGCGAAAAGATCAGCGTCGGAAACATCAACCTCGGCTCAGACCTTCGCTCAGGCCCCGCCAACATCGGCGGCATCTCTCACGAAAAACTTTTCTATTCCGGCTTTCTGCAATTCAGCGCGGGCATCGTCGTTCCAAACACGTCTTCCAATCTCTTTACCGTCACAACGCCGTTTCTCCTGACGGGTTCTATGCAGGGTTGCAAAGATTCCAGCGGCGCGCTCGGCTTATGCCAGCCCGGCGATCTGGCCTTCAACTATTTTCTGACCGGTCAGGGAACCGCGACGATTACAATGATGAGTTTTGAAAGCGCAGTCTTCGGTCGTCTCTACGAGATTCAGAGCGTCCGGTACGACTTTGCGCCAGCCGCAGTGCCCGAGCCAGCAACGATTGCTCTACTCTCGACGGGCTTGATGGCCGCTGGTGCTGCCGCCCGCAAAAGGCGAAGAACGAACGACAACAAAAACGTCTGACATTCGACCAAGCTCTCATCCGTCCGTCGCGTATTGCGTAAAGCCACGTCTTTAATTCGTTTCCTCTAAAATCTCCGTCTCAAATTTCGCCGCGTATAACTCTCGACATCACATCCGGGTCAACGTTGCCGCCGGAAAGGACGACACCCGCGCGTTTGATGTCGCGCGGAAGTTTGTCAAAGAGCACGGCGGCGGCGGCGACCGCGCCCGTCGGCTCAACCAAAATCTTCATGCGAAAGAGAAGAAACCGCATCGTCTCGATAATCTCTTCTTCGGAGACGGTCAAAACGTCCTCCGCATTTTTTTGCACGACGGGAAAGGTGAGCGCGCCGGGCGACTGCGTGCGCATCCCATCGGCGATGGTCGGCGGCGGCGGAATCCTTACGCGCTCGCCTTTCAAAAATGATTGCCGCGTGTCGTCTGAAAGCTCCGACTCGACGGGAAAGCAACGTATCCGCGCATTGATTGCTTTGGCCGCCGTGCTTGCGCCCGCAAACAATCCGCCGCCGCCGCACGGCGTAAGCAATGCGTCGAGGTCTGCAATCTCTTCTACAAATTCGAGTCCGCACGTCGCTTGTCCAGCGATGACCAAATAATCGTCGTAGGGCGGGACGACTATACAACCATCGCGCTCGGCAATTTGGCGTGCCACCTCTTCGCGGTCGTCCTTTTGACGGTCGTAATTGATTACTTCCGCGCCGTACGCGCGCGTCGCCGCAAGCTTCAACTGCGGAGCATCGGTCGGCATCACGATTACGGCGCGCACGCCCGCTTCGCGCGCCGCGAGCGCCACAGACTGCGCATGATTGCCAGACGAGAAGGCCACCACGCCGCGCCGTCTTTCGTCTTCGTTGAGCGAGAGAATTTTGTTGGTTGCGCCGCGCATCTTAAACACGCCCGCGCGCTGCATGTTCTCGCATTTGAAAAAGACGCTTCTCCCGGCGCGCTCGTCAAAAGCACGCGATGTCAAAACGGGCGTGCGATGGACTCTTGCGCCGATGCGATGGCGCGCTTCGAGTATGTTTTCAAATGTCAGCATGAGTTGTTGGCCGTTGGGTTTTTGCTTCGACAAAAGAGTTTTCGTCAAACTCTTGTGGATTCATCTCAAACACTTCGGCAAAGCGCGCGATGATTCTATCTTCGACCTCGCGCAAAGAAATTTCTCTTCCTAAAAGCTCCTGCATCGAGGTGACGGGCTCGCCCTCGCACGCGATGATGAGGTTGAAATAGTCGAGGTCTGTATTGACGTTTAAGGCGAAGCCGTGCGTCGTCACCCAGCGAGAGATATGTACGCCGATGGCCGCAACCTTGCCGCGCGTCGTGTGCACGCCCGTCAATCCCTCGATGCGAAAGGCTTCAACACCAAAATCTGCGAGCGCGCGAATCAGAGACTCTTCCAGATCGCGCACGTATCGGTGTACGTCCTCTCGCTCAGGACTCAAATTGATGACGGGATAACCGACGATTTGTCCGAGCCCGTGATAGGTCATTTTTCCGCCGCGATTGGTCTCAAAAA
Organism: uncultured bacterium; assembly: GCA_965365725.1. Taxonomy (GTDB): domain Bacteria; phylum Acidobacteriota; class Blastocatellia; order Pyrinomonadales; family Pyrinomonadaceae; genus DASQDT01. Next base: position 2,815 of record CBDUCU010000496.1, read on the forward strand.
CCGCCACGCCGCGCGCGGCAAGCTCTTCATCATCGGCAAGCAGGAGTTCGCGCGTGGCGCGTCTTCCGAGCGTGATGACGTGCGGATGCTCGACGAGCAGAAGCGCGTCGGATTCTTCACGGCGTTTGACGGCCGTCTCTGTTTTTTTCTGAATCTCGTAGGCCGCGCCGTATTCGAGCCGACCGAGACGGCGCACGCGCAAGGGCTTTTGCGCCAGCTGAGAAAATTGTCCGTTAGAGTTTTTCAAATCAAATTTATTGTAGCAGCGCCCGCGTCAGAGTTGCGAGAGCATACAACTCGCTTGACGCTTTGACTCACGCGCGCGTAGTTTTCATGCAGCCGTTTCAGCGACGTTCGCATCAGTTGTGACGATAGGTTGAGTAATTTGGAATTCTCAAAGCGCGCAACTCTTTTCAACTAAAGGAGGAATCATTTTGAGTTCGATCAAGAAGCTTCTCATCGTCTGTCTATTGCTTGTTCCCCTAACGACCGCCAACTTGCGAACCGCCGACGCACAGACGCGCGGCAGGCGTACTGCTCCTCAAAGAAGGTCGTCAACAACCACGCGCCCCGCAGCAAGCACTGACGCGCTCGCGCTCGGACGTTTGCGTCTTGCCGAGCGCATCAAGATCATCACCGAATTTCTCTACGTCTATGGCGGGATCGCCAATCAGGTCGAGGT
>CBDUCU010000497.1:0-3488 GCA_965365725.1 uncultured bacterium
CGGTAGGGGAGCGGGCTGCCGCCAGCGAGGTAGAGCGGGCGGTGACGGGCGCGAAGTCCCAGCGCCGCTCGTAGGAGGTCAGGAAGAAGGTCTTGCTGCTCCCGGGCACGGGGCCGCTGAAGGAGCCGCCGACCTCGTTGAGATTGAAGTAAGGCGTTGGGAACTTGTCAACGGTCGAGCGGCTCGGCACAAAGTTGGCCGCCGCCACCTTGTCCTGAATCCTCCAGGCCGCGAGCGCGGAGTTTCGGTTGTTGTAGAAGAGCGAACCGTGAAAGTCTTTCTCGCCGCGCTTGGTGACGACGCGGACATTGGCGATGCCGCCATACTCTGCCGCGAAGTTGTTTGAGAGCACCGTCAGCTCTTGAATGACTTCAAGCGACGGCTGGCTTGCGGTCGCGCCGCCGAAGATGCCGCCGTTGGCGCGCTGGCCGTCGAGCGAGAAGTTAGCGCCGTAGCTCTGCGACCCGATAAACTTGAACGAATCTTCGGCTGCGCCCTGCGTGATGTTAGGGTTGAGGAAAAGGAACGAATAGATGTCGCGGTTTTCGCGCGGAAGCTGGACGAGCTGCTGATTGTCGATTGAGCCGGAGATGGTCGGCGCTTCCGTCTGGATTACGTTCGCATCAGCCGTGACGCTGACTTCCTCTGCCGCGCCGCCGACTTCAAGCTGCGCGTCGGCGCGCACCGTGTCGCTGCCGCGCACAACCACTTCGTTGATGATCACGGTCTTGAAGCCTTGATTCGTGACCGTTACGCGGTAGCTGCCGAACTTGAGGTTGACCGCTTCATAGTTACCTTCGCCGTTGGTCGTCAGCGAGGTCGTGATGTTGGTTTGCAGGTCGGTGACCTGCACTTGAGCGCCAGCGACCGCCGCCCCGTTGGGGTCGATCACTGTCCCGCGTATATTTCCGAGGTTAGTTCCCTGCGCAAACGCTGCGGACGCTGCGCCGAGAAAACAGACGATTGCGAGGAGACAGGAAAGGACTCTGCTGTTTTTCATACGAGACTCCATGAGCGAAGGAAAATTGACTTGTGGCAGGCACCCGAAGCTCAGAGCCCGGTGTTCCTGACTTCGACTAAACTTCAAACCTCAATCAACTATCTACTGGTGTCGGTAGAGGCTCCGAGCTACACGGTTTGTTGGACGTAACGACTAACCAGACAAAGCTCGAAACCAGCAATTCAGGGATTTTTCAGAACAACATGCTGCATTTCAAATGCAACGCGGATTCTTTGCTTCTTAAGATGTAACAGCCGTTAGTTTGGTACGCTAACAAACCTGATGATTTTTCAGAGTCGTGATTAATCATAACTCCTGGATTTTTGCTGAATTTAAAACGGACTAGGTCGGGGGAAAAGCTTCGGGACGGCAGACTTATAACATTAGTGTTACAAATTTGGCAAGCGTCAATAACACGGTTCAGACAAGGCTTTTTTCTGCCTTTATAGGTCGGAGGTAAATTTGCCGCAGAAATTGCAGGCCGACATGCGCGAATGTAACGGAATATTTCAAATTTCGCCCCGTTATTTAGAAACGACCGAACTGCTCGGGTCAGCCGTGAGTACGGATTTTGTCACCGAAAGCCGTCGCCACCTATCAAAACTCAAGGCCTCTCCGCCGACATAGAATTTTCCGCCGCTCGCTTCAACATCGACGAAGCGGTTACGGTCGCTGGCAAAAGATTCAAGCCGTCCGGCCTCTATGTTGATGTCGAGCCAGCGTGCGGCGGGGCCGACGGTGTTCTCCCAAAAATCAACGTCGGTGTCGGGCACGCCGGTCGAATTGTTGACCCCGATGCGAAAGGCTGCGCGCGGGATATTGCGCATCACGTTGCGGTAAACGTCTAAGTGATTGGCGCGCGAGATCAGAATAGCGTTGCCGTCGCAATCCTTCCCCTGTCTGAGATCGAGGATGAGATTTCCACGCACAACCATGTTCTCGACAAGCGTGCTCTTATCTTCTCCGCGACCGACTGAAAGACCGCGACAGGCATCTCTAATGATTGTGTTTTCGATAAGGACGTGTTTGGCGTTGTAGTGGATGACAACGGCCTCGCCTCTGGCCGTCGGCTTGAGCGCGAAACCATGAAAGATGTTTTTGCTCGACTGAGCGTCGGCGAATTTGACGGGTCGGCTGCCGCGAATCGTGACGTATTTGCAGCTCTTGATGTCAACGGCGTTTTCCGTGCGACCGAAGTTGGCCGGAGTGCTGTAGATAAGGTTGTCTTCGATGGTGATGTCTTCGGGGTTGACGGGTGCGGTCGCGTAGTCTTCGCACTGAACGCCGTCGCCGCCGTTGTCCCAGATGCGGTTGCCTCTGACCATGACTCTCGACGCGGGCGGCACGATGGCTACGCCGTGACTGTCCTGTTCGTCGGTCTTAAAGTTGTTGTAGATGTCGCAATTCTCAACGAGTATGTCGCGCCCCGAAACATAGACGCTCGCGCCCGAAGTCGAGTTGTGAACGCGGCTGTTGCGCAGAACGCCGTAATCGGCGTTGTCCATAAAACGAAAGCCCGTCACCTTCTGAAAATTAACGTCGATGTCGAAGCCGTCAACGATCCAGTAGTCGCGGTCGATGTGAAAGACGGCGACCGCTCCCTTTGGTTTGACGACGGGCATCGACGCGGAGCCGGGGGCGCGCATGATCGTGATCGGATTTTTCCGCGTGCCGTCGTGCTGCGCTTCGTTTTGGCCTTCCTCGTAGATTCCCGGCATAACGCATCCGACTTCGCCTGCGCGCAAAGTCGCTAACGCTTTGCCTATCGTGCGCCAGGCGGCTTTTGTCGTTTGGCCCGAGTTCGCGTCGTCTCCTTCGGTCGAAACGTACCGGTCGCATCTCTTTTTCGCGTTGCGAAGAAAGCTTGTATCTGGCAAACGTCTCGCTCCGGCGACGACGCTCGCGCCCGGTCGCGTTTGAGCCTGCAATGTCTGCGTTTGAGCGAGACACAGAGAGAGAAACGCAGCGCTCAAGATGATGCCGACAGGTAATCTCCGAATGGCCGTGCTCGTCACAAATTTTCTTTTAGACATGTTGTTTTTTTCTGCTCTCAAATCAACGCGGAATGACGGGGAGCGTAATGCTCGATGGATGAGAAGCGTCGTGATAGACCTTCTGTCTTGCACGAACGGTGCGCGTCGCCGTCGCGTTTGGCTCGCCCGTGTTGTGGTTTCGATTAAAGCGCGGAAAGTTGCTGCTTGAAATATAGAGACGAATCTGGTGGCCCGTTTTGAAGAGATTGCTCGTCGCCCACAAATCGATTGTGTATTTATAGATGCGACCCGGCACAATCGGCTCGGCGCGCTCCGACGTGTTGCGGAAGCGTGCGCGAACGATTCCGTCCGTCAGATAGCGCGCGTATCCGTCCGGCGCAACGTCAACGAGCATCGCCGTAAAATCGGTGTCGCGCGCCGAAGTTGAGGCGTAAAGCTCGACCGTGATGAAACCCGTCACCTCAATCTCTTTATCGAGCGGCGGGGTCGAAAAG
>CBDUCU010000498.1:0-3487 GCA_965365725.1 uncultured bacterium
CCGACGAAGTCCAGACCGCATGGGGGCGCACCGGCGACAAATGGTTCGGCATCGAGCACTGGAACGTCGAGCCTGACATCATCACTTCGGCCAAAGGCTTGGGCAACGGTGTGCCCATCGGAATCACAACGGCCACTACGGAAGTCGCAGACAAATTTCCCGGCATCACCTTCTCAACCTTCGGCGGCAACCCGGTCTCGATGTCTGCGGCGCTCGCCGTCATCAAATTTATCGAAGACGAGAATTTGAAACAGAACGCGGCGCAGGTCGGCGCGTACTTTCGGGAGCGTCTCGAAGAACTCAAAGAAAAATATCCAATCATCGGCGACGTGCGCGGCTTAGGACTGATGCAAGCCCTAGAGCTTGTCAAAGACCGTGAGACCAAAGAACCCGCGCCGCAGGCCGTCCTCCACGTCTTTGAAGAAACAAAACGTCGCGGCGTGCTCGTCGGCAAAGGCGGTCTTTACGGCAACGTCATCAGAACAGGCGTGATGCTCAATTCGACGAAGGACACAATTGACGAATTGATTGCCGCGCTCGATGCATCATTCGGTACAATCTAACGCATGCGTAACAATTCGTTGGATCGGAGGTTTAAGAGAATGAGCGCTGCAACGTTTGAAGGCATTGTGGAGAAAGGGCAAATAAAGATGAAATCCGACATGCAACTCCCCGAAGGCACGAAGGTTTTCATCGTCGTTCCTGATCTTGAGATTGATGAAAGGCGCGTGCATCTTCGTAGTCCGCGCCTCGCCCGTCCTGAGCAGGCGGCGGATTTCGAGATGGAAGTTGTCGAATCATAGCGTCATGCCCGTCTATGACTCAACGCGATTCTCGCCGCCCGCGCCTGTTGCGTTGGCAACGCTCTGTAATCCCGACAATGGGACAGAGAGCGCAAACGTTGTCATGCTGCTCGACACTGGCGCGGACGTAACACTGTTGCCGCAACATCTTGTCGAAGAACTCGGATTAGTTTATTCGGCGCACAGTTACGAGCTAACCGACTTTGAGGGGCGCACAAGCACGGCGCGCGCCGTCCGTCCTGAGTTGAAATTCACCGGCTTAACCTTTCGTGGTCAATTCCTACTTGTAGAACAAGACTGGGGCATAATCGGCAGGAACATTCTGAACGTAGTCTCGCTTACCTTTGACGGGCCGCAACTGTCATGGCGGATAACATAAATGGCAAAGGCGGTCTTTTCTGCAAAGTGATAAGAACAGGTGTGATGCTCAATGCGATGAAGAGCACGATTGACGAATTAATTGCCGCGCTCGATGCAAGCTTGGCGACGATTTGAAAGATGAAATCTTTCAACGATTGATAGTCCCGTAGGGACGAAATGTTTTTAGTAATCGAGCACCCCTACATACGAAAGCTCGGTTAGGAGCGAAATGTAAATCCTTTGGCAAACACGTACACACAGATTTACATTCAAACTGTCTTCGCAGTAAGCGGTCGTCTGTCCTTGATTCGGAGAGAGCACAAAGAAGAGATTTACAAATACATCACCGGAATCGTTAAAAACGACGGTAACAAACTGATCTCAATAAATGGCATGGACGATCACATCCACATCCTGCTTGGGCTAAAGCCCGATATGGCTCTATCGGATTTGGTACGCGACATCAAATCCAATTCTGCGAAGTTTATCAATGAGCGTCGTTTAGTCTCAGGTAAGTTTGCATGGCAGGAAGGCTATGGAGCTTTCTCTTACGGGCGTTCGCAACTGGATTCAATCGTTCGCTACATCCAGAATCAGGAGCAACACCACAGCCGTAAATCGTTTAAGGACGAATACCTCTCGCTGCTCAAAAAGTTCGAGATAGAATTTAATGACAGATATGTGTTCAGCTTTCTTGAAGATGAATAATCGCAAGCTCCATTAAAGAAGATGAACAATCAGAAGCTCCGCGAGGAGCGAAATATTTGTAGCCACAGGCAAGCAAAATTTATCAAGCTCCGTTAGGAGCGAAATGTGTATGAAGTGCCGCGTCATAAAAACCTTCTTGAATTGCCCGAAATATTGAACATTTCGCCCCTACGGGGCTTAAAAATTTTTGCAGACCTTGCGCTACAAACATTCCGCTCCTAACGGAGCTAAACAGCACACTGCTTTTCATCAATCTGAATTTCAGGAGGATAAAATCAACATGAAGATAGATTTTAAGGTGCAGAAGTATTGTCCACATTGCAATAACAACTCCATTCAGAAATACCTGACACACCACGTTTATGACGAAAAACTAGGAGCGAGATGGAATTGGGACGCTGACAAAGCCAAAGAGCCTGCATCCTACTTTATCTTTTCTTGTGAAACTTGCGATAAAGTTCTCCTTTATCACTTATACCCAGATGATGTTGATAGCCTTATCCCATATAAACAGAATGGCAAAAACTTCATAGATTGGGATGAGGAGGAGATCGTAAACGAATTTGAATTGAAGTGGCCTGCACTATATGAAGATATTCATAAGTACGTGCCTAAATCCGTTAGAAAGCAATACTCAAAAGCTATTAGGAACATTGCTGCTCCACAGTTGTTTGTTACAGAAATTAGGAAAGCATTGGAAAAAGTATGTGATGAGTGTGAGATCAACAAAAAAGACGATACAGGAAAACCTATTGAACTAAGCAAAAGAATAGGTGAGCTTGGTAAAAAAAGCGGACTTCCTCCCTCAATAATTGATGCAGCTCATAAAATCAGATTGACAGCAAATGCTGCTGTGCATTCTGATGCTGACATTAATCCAGCTAATGTAACCCTCTCTCGCAACTTTTTTAACTTACTGGTAAATCACGTATTTGTACTGCCTTTTCAAATTAAAGATTGGGATAGTTACAATCCCACAAACACAAATTCAAGAAAGAGTGGCTTAACTCCATGAAAACACTCATTCGCAATGGTCGCATCGTCACGGCGGTTGACGATTACAAGGCTGACATTCTGATTGAAGGCGAAACCGTCTCCGTCATCGGCGCAAAGCTCGACATGGAAGTTGACCGCGTGATTGATGCAAGCGGAAAGCTTGTTATACCGGGCGGGATCGACCCGCACACGCATATGGAGCTTCCCTTCGGCGGTACGGAATCGTCCGATGATTTTCGCACCGGCACAATCGCGGCTGCGCATGGCGGGACGACTTCGATTATTGATTTCGCAGTGCAATACAAGGGCGAATCTCTCATACAAGGTTTGGACAACTGGCATCGCAAGGCCGAAGGCAAGTGCGCGATTGATTACGGTTTTCATCTCATCACGACCGAGTTGGAAGATAGTCACACGGAAGAACTGCATGCATTGATGGACGAGGGCGTGACAAGCTTCAAAATGTTTATGGCCTATCCGGGCGTGTTTCTCGTTGACGATGCGACGATCTTTCGCGCGATGTCGGCGGCGGGCGAGCGCGGCGGGCTGATCTGCATGCACGCCGAAAACGGAATCGTCATCAACGAGATCATCAAACGCGCTCTGGCCGCAGGGCGCAC
>CBDUCU010000499.1:0-3484 GCA_965365725.1 uncultured bacterium
GGCTTGACGGCGGTCGAGTTGTCTCAGGCTTCTGATGATTCGCCAGGAAAACTTAGGGAGATGAATTGATGTTGGTGCTAACGCGCAAAGTCGGAGAGCGACTCGTCATCGGCAACGAAGTCGTCGTTGAGGTGCTCAGCATAAGCGGCGAAGGCGTGCGGCTCGGCATCGTCGCCCCGCGCGAAACGTCGGTTCATCGCTTCGAGGTCTTTGAAGAGATTAGTGCTGCCAACCACGCCGCCTGCGCCCCCGCACACTCGCCTGAGCGCGCGACTGTCCAAGACCTTGCTGCGCTTTTGCGCACACAACGCGACGAACGGTTAGGTTTGTAGTTGCGAAGACGATTCCTCAAGCGCGTAATCGATGAAGAATTAACATGGACGAGAGGATGAACACGATAAGAATTTATTTCAGACTTGAGATTTTAAATCCATGCTTCTCTTTATCATGTCGATTGTGTCCGTCCATGTTTGAATCATTTCCTGAAAAATAATTCGCCAGCACATACAGAGATGAAAAGACTTGACCTTGCAATGCCGTTGGGACTGCTGATCGGAGTTGCAGCGCTTGTCGCCGCCGCCGCTCATGCGGGCGTGAGGCTTGCGTTTCTCTGGCAGCCTTCGGCGCTGCTTGTCGTCTTCGGCGGCACGCTCGGCGCAGTCATCGTTCGACGCAACGTGCGCGCCGTCTTTGCTGCCGCGCGTTCCATGTTCGGGCTGATGCTTAAACCCGAACAAGACGCGTGCGCCGACGAAGCGGTCAAGCTCGCATGGCTGGCGCGCGCCGCCCGACGCGACGGCGTGCGCGTCTATGAAACCCACGCCGGGCAGAGCCGCGACCCGCTTGTCTCGACCGCGCTCGCGCTGGCAGCCGACCGCGCCAACCCAAAGCTCGTACGCACGACGCTTGAACGCATCCTCTCGCGCGAAGACGAAACAGGGCTTCAGGACGCAGCGACGCTCGAAGCGGCGGGCGGTTATGCGCCGACCTTCGGCATTCTCGGCGCAGTACTCGGTCTGATCGGCGTGCTCGGCGCGCTCGACAATCCATCGGCGCTCGGCGGCGGCATCGCCACCGCCTTTGTCGCCACGCTCTACGGTCTCGGCGCGGCCAACCTTCTTTTCTTCCCCGTCGCCGCGCGGCTGCGGCTGCGCCACTCATTACAGATGCGCCGGCGCGAAGCTCTGGCCGATGCACTTGTCGCGCTTTCTGCAAGCGAGCTGCCAAGCGCCATCGCCGAACGCTATGCCGCGCACGACATTTCGGCTGACCAGACCACACGCACGCGCCTGCGCGCCGTTTCAAGATGACGACTGAAGAAGAAGACAGGGACGATCAACGCATCTCTTACAAGCGCGCGCGCACCGAGACGGTCGAGGTGCGCGACCGTTGGCTCGTCTCTTATGCCGATCTCGTCACGCTGCTTTTTGCGCTCTTTGTCGTTCTGTTTGCCTCAGCCGACAGCGACCGCGCACAAATGGTCGCACGCGCCGTCGCCGCCGAGTTCGGCTTAAACGACGCTGTGCCCGTGACCGCCGCCGCAACAGACGGTCACGGCGTTCTGCCCGCGCACGATGCGCTTGCAGGCGCGCGCCGCCGAATCGAGCACGCCTTTTCGACAAATGAAGAACTGCGACGGCGCGCGCGCGTCACGGAAAACGAGCGAGGCATTCGCATCTCGCTCGCCGAAGCGGGTTTCTTTCCGGCTGCCGAAGCGCGCATGCACGCCGATGCAGTTGCGCTTATCGATGCGCTTTGCGTTGCGCTGCGCGAGACCGAGCAGCCTCTGCGCATCGAGGGTCATACAGATTCGACCCCGATTTCAAATGCGCGTTATCCGTCAAACTGGGAGCTTTCGGCGGCGCGCGCCTCCACCGTCCTGGCGCGTCTTGACGCAAACGGCATCGCGCCCGCGCGGCTTTCAATCGCAGGCTATGCGGGCGAGCACCCGGTCGCCACTAACGAAACAAGCGAGGGGCGCGCGCTCAATCGTCGCGTCGATGTGGTCGTCCTGCGCGGCGAAGAATAAAGGCGGAAATTCGTGCGCCGGTCTCAAGCTTTGCCGCTCATGTTTTTCTCCTCTAATGTTTTTCTCCTCTAGTGCCGATGCGTAGTCCGGAGGATTTTAGCCAAAACGATGACAGGTCAATTAATCGAGTTGGGGCTATTAAAAATGGCGGTTGCGCAGCCGCGCCTGACGCAGAACGCAACCGTACACGCATGGCTCTGCGAACGCCTGCTGGCGCTCGTCTCGGAGATTCCGATTGAGAGCGGCAATCTTAAAAGCGAAGAGTTTCGCGCCGAGCTCAACCGGCTGCGCTCGCGCATCGCGGCGAATGATGAAGACGGCGCTTCGCGGCAAGCGGCGGAAGATTGTTTAGCGCTTTGTCGCGATTTTGCCGAGCGCGCGTGCGTGCATTTTCTTGAGCGCGAAACCGAATTCAAACAGGCCGTTGCCGTTTTGCACAAAGCTCTCGTCGAGCTTTCGGGGAAAAACGACGAGTTCCGCGACAGGCTGGAGCATTCATCGGGTCGCCTGATAGAGCTTTCCACGCTTGACGATATACGCCTGCTCAGACAACGGCTGGCCGCAGAGGTCGGCGAGCTGAAAAAGAGCATCGAGGAACAGAAAAGGCTCGACGAAGAGCACCAGCGACGGATGACCGTGCAGGTCGAGAGCCTGCAAACGAGTCTGCAACAGGCGCGCGTCGAAGCCTCGCTCGATGCGATGACGGGGGTCGCCAATCGCAGAAGCTTCGACGCGGAGCTGGCGCGGCGCGTCCGCGAGCGCGGCAACACGGAAAAGCCTTTTGTGCTCGCCATGCTCGACCTCGACAACTTCAAAAACTTAAACGACGCACACGGCCATTCGGCGGGCGATTTCGTCATCAGGACGACAGCACGCTTCTTTTCACAAAATCTTCGCACAGAGGATTTCGTCGCGCGCTACGGCGGCGAAGAATTTGCCATCATCCTCAGCCAGATCACGCTCGAACAGGCCGAGCCGCGATTGCAGCGTCTGATTGAAAAACTTGCCGCCGGGGTTTACGACTACGAGGCTGGCGGGCGGACGATACAGTTGAGCTTTACGGTCAGCTGCGGGATCGCCGAATGCGGCATGACCGAGAGCGCCCCCGATCTTCTGATGCGCGCCGACGAAGCGCTCTATGAGGCAAAGCGGCGCGGCAAAAACCGCGTCGTCACGACCTGGTAAATACTGGTAAATAAAAGCCGGGGAGCGCGGGCAAAAACCCCTGCGCTCCCCGGCTTTTGTTACTAAATCTTCCGCAGCGCTATTGCGTTCGCGGTGCGGCTGCGCTCTTCATCGCTTTGACTATTTCAAGACTGTCGAGCAGACGCGGCAAATCTATCGGCTTGCCGAGCACGGCGACGATCCCCTGCTTCGTGAGATAGCTCTGATGCCAGTTGCCGCTGCTGTAGCCCGTAATCAGAATGGCGGGCAGTTCAGGCGCTCTCACGCGCA
>CBDUCU010000500.1:0-3458 GCA_965365725.1 uncultured bacterium
AAGTTTTCCGGTGGTTATATCGAGAGGGTCACACCCGTTCCCATCCCGAACACGGAAGTTAAGCCTCTCAGAGCCGATGGTACTGCGTGGGAAGCTGCGTGGGAGAGTAGGTCGCCGCCGGATTAATTCTCAAACAAAAGCCCGCTCGAACCCTTCGAGCGGGCTTTTGTTTTTCTACGCTATCGACGAAAATCAGACCCTAAGTTCGATTAAATCGCTTTTGGAGCATCGCGCGTGAACTCTCATTCGGCGAAAATTTTTTTCCTCTTCTCTCTTCTCTTAAGCGCAACACTCGGGTGTCAAAGACAAAATGCTGCTCACAATCAACCCAGTGCGAGCAGAAATGCGATGAGTGATAATGAAGCCAATCAAATTGTGCCGATTCATGGCTATCAGGTCGTTAACACTTGGCCGCACGACCCTCATTCATTTACGCAGGGACTGGTTTTTCACGAAGGGGTTCTTTTTGAGAGCGCAGGTCAATACGGCGAGTCTTCTTTGCGAAAAGTTGAACTACAGACGGGCCGCTTGTTACAGAAGATAGATGTTCCGCGTCAGTATTTCGCAGAGGGGGCGACCATCTTTAATGACAAAATTTATCAACTCACTTGGCAGAACAATCGAGGATTCATCTATCGCACGGATACCTTTGAACAGGTGGGGACGTTTCGCTACGACGGAGAAGGCTGGGGCCTGACAAACAACGAGGAGAGCCTAATACTCAGCGACGGCACAAGTCAGATACGCTTTCTCGATCCGGAGACGTTCGCTGTCAAACGGACTATCAATGTCAACGATCGCGGTAAATCTATCAGGGAGCTGAATGAGCTTGAGTATGTCAAGGGTGAAATCTTCGCCAATGTATGGAGGACCGACCGCATCGCCCGCATCGACCCGCAGACGGGGCGCATTCTTGGTTGGATTGATCTTAGCGGAATAATTTCAAATGCTGATCGAGGGCCTGATGGCGACGCAGTCCTAAACGGCATCGCTTATGACGAGAAGGGCGACCGCCTTTTCGTGACAGGCAAGCTCTGGCCCAAGCTTTTCGAGATACGCCTGAAACCAAAGGGATAGCCGCACATGTCGGCGGTTTGCGGCCGGTTAGAGACAGGCTTTGCAGCGTGAAATTTTAGATATGCGACGCGACATGTTCGCCGACATCTAAACCAGGCATGTCCTTTGAGACCTTTTTTAGAGCAGCCTCTTATACGACCGTAGCTTGTGGCGCGGCGGCTTTGGGCGTGGCGGGTGGTCTCGGCTGGGGCTTAGCTCTCGCGTTTGCTGCCGTTCTTGTTGCGGGCTGGTGGCTGGAAGCCATGCAACGACAGCTGTCTGAGCGCGCTGGGCTGATTGTCATACTTATTTCACTTCCGCTCTTCTATCTCGATTGGCGCATGCAAGCCTCTCTTGCTCCGGCCAACGAAGAGGTCAATGCAGGAGTCGCCGCGCTTGTTCATTTCACGCTTTTTCTCTCCGCCGTCAAGCTCATTCAGGTAAAGACGGATCGGGACTGGGTTTTCCTCTATCTAATCTCATTTTTTGTGGTTCTTTTAGGCGCTGGAATGAGCGTCAGCCCTTTCTTTATTGCCGCTCTCATCCTTTATCTCTTTTTCGCTCTACTGACAATTGTCAGTTTTGAGCTGAGAAGAGCGCAAAAAAAGTTCTCACAAAATGATTATCGACTGCATATTACTTTCGAGGGGAGTTTGGCTGGGCGACGCAAATTTGGGCGCGTGACGGGTCGCGAGGCGAGCGGAATAAGACGGCTGCCTTTTGTGGCAATGTTACTACTTTTACTCGTCTTTACCTTCGCGCTGCCGATCTTCTACATGATGCCGCGTTTCGGCAACCGTTCTGTTTCGCTCGCCGCAGGAGCTGAAACTGCCCAAGTCGGTTTCTCTGATACTGTCTCGCTTGGTGATTTCGGAAGGATTCAAAGAAATAATCAACTCGTGATGCGCGTCCGGGTCGAAGGAGAGCGCGCCGCGCGCGGAAATTCTCTGCGCTGGCGCGGCATCCCGCTCGATTATTTCGACGGACGAACCTGGAAGCGTTCATCAAACGAAAATGTTTTGATGATGGGCGGCGAGCGAGATTTTTTTCAGCTTGGTACGACGCAAGAACTTGGACGTTTGACGACGCAGACATTCTTCATCGAGCCCATTGATACGCCGATACTCTTTGCCGCGCCTCGCGTCGTGGCGCTGCAAGGCGCGCTCGATTTTGTCAAAACCTACAAGGACGGTGGCGCGCTCGCCACTCGCCCGCATCCGAAAGAGCGTATCAACTATCGCGTCTATTCGGATACGGTCGAGCCTTCGCCAGAAGTTTTGCGCGCGGACAATCGTCGGTATCCAAGCGAGCGGACGCTAAATCTTCAAGTGCCAATCGAGAACTACTTGCGCTACCCGGCGGGCATCGATTCGCGCGTCAACGTTCTCGCGCGGCGCATCCTCAATGACGCTGTCGCGCTGAATCGTTACGACGCAGCGCGCGCCATCGAAGCGCATCTCGGTCAAAACGCATATAGAGGCAGCTACACGTATAGTCTTGAGAGACGTGGTGAGGGCAATGATCCGCTCGCCGATTTTTTATTCAACGTGCGCGAGGGCCACTGCGAATATTTTGCGACGGCGATGGTTGTAATGTTGCGCACACAGGGGATTGCTGCGCGCATCGTCAACGGGTTTCAGGCGGGTGAATATAACGCCTCAGCCGACGCATACATCGTTCGACAATACGACGCGCACTCCTGGGTCGAAGTCTATTTTCCTGAGACAGATTCATGGCTGACGTTTGATCCGACACCTGCCGACGGGCGGCCTCGCGCGGCGGAAAGAGCAGGTTTTGCGGCTCAAATGCGCGAATATGCCGAAGCTTTGGATCTGTTTTGGATTCAGTATGTGGTCGCGTATGATAAGGACGAGCAACGCTCACTCGCCAATTCAATTCGCGTCCGTTTTGACTCTGTTCGCCGCAATCTGGCGCAGGCGACGGAAGGAGTAAGCACGGTTTTGTCGTCGCTTTGGAGCGCAAAAACTGCGCGCGCTTCTTCGACCGCCTTTTATGCACAAGTGTTTCTGGCCGTGCTCGCTGTAAGTGTTCTTTTGTTTGTCGCAGTTCGTGGCGGACGCAAACTTTTCTCCATCAAGCGAGCTGATAAAACCGATGCGAGTAATACTTCGGCAATTGAGTTCTACACGCGCTTGACGACAGCGCTCGAAAGGCGTGGCTTCCGAAGAGAGGCGGATCAAACGCCGCTTGAGTTTGCCGAGTCGATAGACCTGCCGGAAGTTTTAACAATCACGCGCGCATACCATCGCGTGCGTTACGGTGGACGCGTTTTATCTGCGGCTGACGCGCGCGACATCGAGCGATGCTTACAATCGATTGAAAATCAGGAAACTTTTAAGACAGTAGAGACTGCGGTCTTAAAATAGATTGAATCTGCGGTC
>CBDUCU010000501.1:0-3455 GCA_965365725.1 uncultured bacterium
GAGCTTCGCGCCTACACGCTCGCGCCCGAGCGTGCCGCCATTAAGATCAATCAGAACGAGAACCCGTTTGATGCGCCCGCGCGCATCAGAGACGAGGCGCTCAGACTTTTACGCACGCGAGCTTTTTCGCGCTACCCGGATTTTGTGCCCGCCAGCCTTCAGGAGCGTCTGGCAAAGTTTGCGGGCTGGCAGAGCAATGGAGTGATTGCGGGCAACGGCTCAAACGAATTGATTCAAGCCCTCTTGATGACGACCGTCGGCGAAGGTCGCCGCGTTCTCATCTCCGAGCCGACCTTTGCGCTCTACCGTCAGTTGACGACTGTGCTCGGCGGCGAGGTGTTGAGCGTGCCCCTCAACTTTGAATTGCAGTTTGACGCGACCGCGATGCTTCGCGCCGTCGAAGAACATAAACCGCAGGTGACGATCATCTGTTCGCCCAATAATCCGACGGGCTGCCGGGTAAGCGACGAGGATTTGTCTTTGCTGCTCGAAGCCTCGGCGGGGATTGTCGCAGTCGATGAAGCATACTTTGAGTTTTCCGGTCGGACGGTTGTGCCTCTGCTTGAGCGTTATGAGAATCTGGTTGTCCTTCGCACCTTCTCAAAGGCGATGGCGTTGGCGGCCTTGCGCGTCGGATACTTGTTGGCCGCGCCCGCGCTCGCGCGCGAAATCTCAAAAGCCGTGCTGCCTTACAATCTCAACGCCGTTTCGCAAGCGACTGCCGAAGCCGCCGTCGAGCTTTACGACGATGAGCTTGCGCCGCTCGTCAAACAGATTATCGACGAACGCGCGCGGCTCTTTGACGCGCTTAAAAAGATCGAAGGGCTTGTGCCTGTGCGGTCGGAGGCAAACTTTTTTGTCGTTCGTTCGACAATCGAGCCGCGCCGCGTCTATCAGGAATTGCTCCGCCGCGACATTCTCATCCGCGACGTAAGCGGATACCCGATGCTAAAAGATTACTTTCGTATCTCGGTCGGAACACCGATTGAGAACGCGGCGCTTATCACAGGGCTTGAAGAAATTTTTGAAGGGACGAACCAATCATGACGACCGGCATTCACACAACGGAACGCACCGCGCGCGTTGAGCGCAGGACGAAAGAGACGGATGTGCGCGTCGCGTTAAATCTCGACGGGCGCGGCGAGGCGCGGATCCAGACAGGCGTTTATTTTCTCAACCATATGCTTGAGCTCTTTGCGCGTCACGGTCTCTTTGATTTGGAGATTGAATGTCGCGGCGACCTTGAGGTTGACGATCATCACACGGTTGAAGATGTGGCAATCTGTCTCGGTCAGGCCTTCGCGCGCGCGCTCGATGATAAAAAGGGAATTGCTCGTTACGGCGAGGCTACTGTGCCGATGGACGAGGCTCTGTGTCGTTCGGTCGTTGATCTTTCGGGTCGCTTCTATCTGGTTTATCAGGTCGAGACGCGCAGACACTCAATCGGTAATTTTTCGGTCGAGCTGGCCGAGCACTTCTGGCGCTCATTTGCCGAAGCCGCGCGCTGCAATCTGCACATCGACTGTTTGCGCGGTCGCAACACGCACCACATTCTCGAAGGAACATTCAAGGCGACGGCGCGTGCTCTGCGGCGCGCGGTCGAGCGCGACGCGCGCGTCGAGGGAGTTTTGAGTACGAAGGGAGTTTTATGACGAAGGCGCGCGTCTGTGTAATTGATTACGGGGTGGGCAATCTCCGTTCGGTCGAGAAGGCTTTTGCGGCGGCGGGTGCAAGCGCTGTTGTCAGCTCTGACGTTCGCGTGCTCAACGAAGCAGAGCGTCTTGTGCTGCCGGGCGTAGGCGCGTTCGGCGCGTGCATAAGCGCGTTGAAAGAGCGCGGCTTTGATAGCTTGGTGCGCGAGCGCGTGGCCGAAGGCGTGCCGCTTTTGGGCGTGTGCGTCGGGATGCAGATGTTGTTTGAAGAATCTGACGAGTTTGGCCGCCACACGGGACTCGGATTTTTGCGTGGACGCGTGCGCAGGTTTGCAACTGAATTGGTTGTGCCGCAGGTCGGTTGGAATCAGGTTGAGCAGCGCGGCTCTCATCCGTTGCTCGAGGGCGTTTCAGATCGCGAATTTTTCTACTTCGTCCATTCGTTCTACTGCGAGCCGTTTGATGAAAGCGTTGTGGTGGGCGAGACCGATTACGGCAGGTCTTACGCGTCAATCGTTGCACGCGAGAATGTGTGCGGCGTGCAGTTTCATCCCGAAAAAAGTCAGGCGGCGGGCTTGCGTCTGCTTCGGAATTTCGCAGAGGCGGATTTGAAATCTTGAGATGTATTCTAATGTTGAGAGCAACAAAGCATAATTCACCGCAGAGACACCACAGAGACACCGCAGACACAGTTCAAGACAAAAACTGCGTCTCTGTGGTGAAAATAATCGTCTAGCAAATCGAAACCAATGCTTGCCAAGCGAATCATTCCATGTCTCGACATCGACCGGGGCCGCGTGGTCAAAGGCATACGTTTTCTCTCTCTGGCGGACGCGGGCGACCCCGTCGAACAGGCTCGTCGTTACGATGCCGAAGGCGCGGACGAGCTCACCTTTCTCGATATCACGGCTTCATCGGATAAACGCGCCATCGTCTCGGAGCTTGTGCGCCGCGTCGCCGACGAAGTTTTTATCCCGCTCACGGTGGGCGGCGGGTTGAACAGGGTCGAGGACGTGCGCGCCGTTCTGCGCGCGGGCGCGGACAAAGTTTCTCTTAATACGGCTGCCGTTGCGCATCCCGAATTGATTTCAGAAGGCGCGGAGATGTTTGGCAGCCAATGCATGATCGTCGCCATCGACGCGCGGCGGCGCGAGGCGAGCGATGCGTCAAAGGGCTGGGAAGTCTGGACGCACGGTGGGCGACAAAAGGCTGCACTTGATGTGGTCGAATGGGCCGCGCGCGCCGAAGCTTTGGGCGCGGGCGAGATTCTTTTGACGAGCATGGACTCGGACGGCACGCGCGAAGGTTACGACATCGATCTGACGCGCGCCGTTTCGCGCGCGGTGCGCATCCCGGTCATCGCGTCGGGCGGCGCAGGGCGCGTCGAACATTTTTATGAGGCGTTGACCGAAGGCGGTGCAAGCGCGGTGCTCGCCGCGTCGCTTTTTCATTTTGGCGAGATGAAGATTGCCGAACTGAAAGATTACCTGCGCGAAAGAGGGGTCGTCGTCAGATGAAATTTTCGCTGGCTGATGTGAAATACGACGAGCGGGGTCTTGCACCGGCGATAGTGCAGGATGCGCTAACGCATGAAGTCTTGACGCTTGCCTACGTCAATGCCGAGAGCCTGCGACGGACAATCGAGAGCGGCGAGACATGGTTTTGGTCGCGCTCGCGCAGTGCGCTCTGGCATAAGGGTGAAACGTCCGGCAACGTGCAGCGCGTCGTTTCAATCAGCCTCGATTGCGACGGCGACGCGCTCCGCATCATGGTCGAGCCGGCGGGGCCTGCCTGTCACACGGG
>CBDUCU010000502.1:0-3450 GCA_965365725.1 uncultured bacterium
GGCCATTTGCGCGTTGGCGAGAATGCGCCACGCCGTAAAATCGTTCGGCTCAAGCTGCGTCACCGCGCGCAACTGCTCGATGGCCTCGCGGCGCGCTCCAGTCTCAAGCAGGACGTCGCCCAAACGACGATGCGCGCGCGCGCTCGTCGGGTCGAGACGTACGGCCTCGCGCAAACGCTCAAGTGCGCCCGCCAGATCGCCCGTCGCTAAAAGTGATTCGGCTTCAATCAACTTCTCTTGCGCGAGTGCGCGCGCGTCGATGGCAGCCGGAGCGGTCGGCTCGACTGTGGCAACTGAAGTCGGTGGCCGGCGCAGATACGAAACAGCGAGCCATGCGCCGACAACGGCCAGGCAAAGCAGCGACGCGCAGACAATGGCGACAACTAGCCATAACTTGCGATTGCGCTCAGGCTTCTGCGCGGTCGGTTGTGTTTCTTGCTGTGGTTGATGTTGGTGCGCGTAAGCGTCCTGCAATGGCGCGCTCTGTGCACCGCCGTCTAAAGAGCCCGTCTGGGGAACTTGTTGAATTTGGAGGGGAGCGACCGCGCCGGTGAATGGACGTGATGAGACGACGGTTGTCTCATCAACGTCGTCGTGTTCACGTGTGATGGCGGCACGCGTCCTCAGCATGTCGTCTTCCGAAAGCGGCTGCGACGAAGCGACACGGCCTGCCGGCGTGCCGCCGCCGTGCGGAATATTCGCAAACGTCTCCTGTCCGGGCGATTGCGCGACCGTCCGGTTGGGGTCAAAGTCGGTAGAGCGCGCGGCCTGTTCAAGTATAGAATCCAGCTCGGCGCGGCTGACGCGTGATGTGTCGGAAGACGCGCGGCGCGGGTCTTCAGGGGCGAGTCCGTCGGTTGTGAGGCCAACGTCTTTGAGGGGAATGGTTGCGGCCTGCGGCGAGACGGGTTCAGAATCGTCATGCTGGCCCGTTGCATAGACGGGCGTGCCGCACTTGCGGCAAAAGCGTGCGTCCTGCGCGGTCTGCGCTCCGCAGTTCGGGCAGTATCTCGTCATCCGATTTTTCGTCCGACCTTTCCGGCGAGGAAGCTGACAGAGGCGTTTTCAGATGCGCGACTTTGTGCGCGTGCGCGCCACGCTGCGGTTGCGCACAACGACCGTGCCCGCGACAAAATCGTGCAGCGCACGTCCCTCCGCGCTGAACGCAGCGAGCAGAAAACCAAGACCGAGCGTAGCCAGCGTCAACGCATAACCGAGCAGATGTCGCAAGAGCGCCCGACCGTAGGAGAGTCTCTCTCCATCTCGACGCTCGATGCGCAGATCAGTCACCCACTTGCCGACCGTGCGCCCGGTGAAAGTAGGAAGCACGACAAGATTGAGAAAGGCAACGACTGCCGCCGCGCTATACCCAAGAGTCAAAAGCCCCACGCCCGCCCAACGTGCGTTGCCGCCGAGCGCGCGTGCCAGCACCGTCGCAAACGCGATAAAGACCACTGCCACCGTGTAGTCAATCAGCAGCGCGCCGCAGCGTAATGAGAACGGCGCGCGCAGACGCTCGAAACGCGTCTCCGCAGCGCGCACATATATACGCGACTCCGCGCCCGTCTCGCCGGCCAAACCTCTCTGTTCCAGCCCTACGGTCATTTAGCTAAAAGCTGTCCGTCGTCAGCAGTTCGTTGTCCGTTGTTTTTGACCATCAGCTTTGAGCCTTTCAATCGCCACTTCGAGTTATGAGACACAAACAACGGACTATTGACGACGGACAACCGACACCTATCCAATCAAAAAATGCAACATCGTTTCGCCAAGCCGCAGCTTGTCGCCATGTTCAAGCGTGCGCGGCTGGCGCGGGCCGAGCCGCACCGTCTCGTTAACGACCGTGCCGTTGACGGAGCCGAGGTCTTCGACCAGGTATGTATCACCCTGTCGCCAGATGCGCGCGTGCCGGCGCGAGATTTTGGTCTCCGGGTCGAAGCGCGACAAATCAATATCGGGGAAGATATTCGACTGCGGGTCTGTGCGTCCGACGAGGATGCTCTCCTTCTGGATGGAAAACGTGGCATCAAGCTCGGCCGTACCCATCACGACGAGTTGCGCCGTCGTGCGTGCGGCGCGTGCGGCGGCGTGCGCGCTGGCGATGGGTTGACGCAGACCGCAGTGCGCGCAGAACACATCGTCAGAAGCGATACGCCCGCCGCAAAAACCGCAAAAGACCATCTCCTGCGCGACCGTCTGCGCAGATTCGCGCGTCGGATATGCAGCCGCGCCGTAGGTCACTGCGCCGGCCCTCAAGCGTTCGAGATGTTGTGCGAGCGCGTCGCGCATCTCGGCGGCTGAGCGAAAGCGCCCTTCGGTATTGTATTCAACCGCGCGACACAAAATCCTCTCCATCTCGTTTGAGATCGATGGATTGATCTGGCGCGGGCGCGGGTGCTTCGTAAAATCGAAGATGAGAAGCGGGTTGTCCTGCGGGTCAGACCCGGTCAACAGATGAAACATCGTCGCGCCCAGAGAGTAGATGTCCGAGCGCGGCTCAACCTTGCCGCTAAAGAGTTCGGGCGGCGCATAACCCATCGTCCCGACAGCCGTTACGCCCTTCTCCTCTTTTTGTACCCAACGCGCGATGCCAAAATCTATCAGCATGACGCGGCCCGTGTTGCCGTCAATCATCAGGTTGGCGGGTTTGAGGTCGCGGTAGATGATGGCCGGGCGCTGGCTGTGCAGATAATGCAAAACGTCTGCGACCTGCATCCCCCAGTCGGCGACTGTCTGCTCATCAATTCTGCCCGTTGGCGAATTGCGCAGACGCATCAAAAAGTCGCCGCCCGAAATGTACTTCATGACGAGATAGAAGCGTGCGGCCGCATCGTCGTAGAAGTAGTCGTAGATGGTCGGGATACTCGGGTGTTCGAGCGAGGCCAGAAGCATCGATTCGCGGCGGAAGTCTGCGACGGCTTTCTCCTGCTGCGCCTCGTCGATGTTCGATTGCATCATCTCTTTGACGGCGCGCGGCTGCTCGCCCAAGTTTTTATCCTTCGCGTAATAGACCGCGCCCATGCCGCCGCCGCCGATCTTGCGCACAATTTCATAGCGCCCGTTGAGCAGCGTCCCGGCTTCGAGCTGTTTGTTGACCTGATGACGGCCCGAAAAACCCGTGCGCGGCGCAGTGCCGCCGGGCGGTCGCGCCTCGTCCGTGAATCTACGCTGGTGTGAATCATCCGGCCCGACCGCCTGGCGGCTCAGTTCTTCAGATAATTGCGACGGCTCGTTTGCCAACGCAACAGATTGTGGCGGCGGCTGTTGCTCGTCAAACAGATTGTTTGAAGCTTGAGGAGCGGAGGGCTGTTCGACGAAAGCAGGCACGGGCTTTTCTAAATCCGACGGCCCGCCGATCAGCGTCGATTGCAGATCGGCATCGGCAGCCGACGGAGAGACCAACGGAGAGACCAAATCCCCGGTCGTCCGAGAGGGCGGCGCAGGTGATGAATC
>CBDUCU010000503.1:0-3442 GCA_965365725.1 uncultured bacterium
GGCGTGGGGCCGGTGTTAGCGGCTGGCCTTGTCGGTGCGGCTCTGCTGGGCGCAGGAGGCGCTGCAGCCGGAGCGGCGGCAGGCGATAAAATGGAAGACAATGTGGCGGGCGGTCTTCCGCACGACGAGATTTTTGTTTATGAAGATGCGTTGCGACGTGGCCGCACGGTGTTAGTAGTCGTTGCAGACGACGGCCATATAGCCGAGAGCGTGCGTGGGATATTTTCAGGAAACGGTGTAGAGAACGTTGATGCGGCGCGTGAAGATTGGTGGGTCGGGCTGCGCGATGCAGAAGAGGCAGTCTATACGGAAGAGGGCGGAGACTTTAGTGTGGATGAATCGCCATATCGGCGCGGCTTTGAAGCATCGCTACATCCAGTCGCGCGCGGGAAGGCGTTTGCGGATGATGCGCAAAGGCTGCGCGAATGCTTCGGCGACGAGTGTGAAACGGCGGCGTTTCGACGTGGTTATGAACGTGGACGCAATTATCAAAACGGGTTTGAGGAGAAGTATAGAAATTGAGAGAATACTTCTACGGCTTCGCATGGGCGGAGACGCTTGTGAGCGCGGCTGTTCTGCTTGTCATTCTTATTCTCAGTGCAGTTATCACGCAATGGTTTGCGCGGACGATGTATAACCGTTGCGAGGGATGCGGCGCACTCAATGCACGCAGACGCAATCGTTGCCGCATCTGTGAAAAGCCTATCGAATAAAATGTCACTTGAGAGGCATTGTTCAGTTATAAAAGAAAAAATATAGTGGCCTTTGTGACGTAAAATAAGAAGAGGAGACGAACAACATATTCGTCTCCTCTTCTTATCGGTCGTGTTTATTATTTAGTTGCCGCTTAAACCGTTCGGCGACCTGTCAGAAGCTGAATGAGCAAGATGACAAGCGCGACGACAAGAACGATATGGATCAGGTTGCCTACGCCAGCACCAAACCCGATGAGCCACAGAATCAGAAGCACCACAAGAATTGTCCACAACATAATTTGCCTTCTCCTTTTGAGCGTCGTTGATTGAAACCCTCGGTTCTATCGAACCCACACGCCAAGAGATTTAGCAACGGCTATGCCATTATCCCTGACCGATTGCATACTCGACTTAAACTAATCCCTTTTAACTGTTTAGAGACGCAGGGGAGATTTCTAGCTCCACATAGGAATGTCTCTTTGTATCGAATCACGGCGCTAATGCGCGGAAGGTAGTGTTCTATTACAAGGCAATAACAAGCAACTTAATAAATGGACGGCAACCGACGCGATTTGTAATTCATCCGAAGTGTGGACCTGATGGTTGGAAGACCCAATGGAATTTAAAGTTTTATAGATTGAGTCTTGTGAATCAATATTTCTGCTGGACTTAAAAAGCGCACGGCTGGTAGATTGTATTTGAGTTTGCGTTCTGCTCAACGGCTGACGCGCTCGCAGAGGATCGCTTTTGAAAGTCTCCGCAGGCGGGCCTTTCTTCCAAGCTCCAGTTAAAAACCCCACAGTCCGATCATCTTTGTCAGAATCAAATTTCAATTAAAGTGGGTGCGGTTTATCCCCTAAATAAAAGTCGCCCCGCGTAGGAGAAGCCTTAGCCATGCCCTTATCGCGCATCGTCCCCCGCACGCGCAAGAAGACTCTGTTTGCGTGCGCCCTTCTTCTGGTTGTCGTCGCCGGCCTTCTCATCTGGGCTGCACTACGCGGACAGCAAGACGCACAGATTCAAAACATTAATTATACGCAGCTCCGCGAGATTGCCGCGTCGTCTTCCGAGGTCTCTCTTGTCAGTATTGAGGGAGAGATCGTTACGATTACGAGGCCTGATGGCCGGATTGCACAGGCTGTCGTTGCCAACCAATCGGCACAGCAGGAGATTGCCGCTGCCTTCGCAGAACACGGCAAATCAGTTGAGTATCGCACACTCAGACCGAGCACTTTGGCAATAGTCCTCAACTGGGGCTTGCCCTTTTTGATGCTCGCTGCTTTTGGCCTGATCGGCTGGCGGGTTTACGCAAGCATGGGCGCTGGTGGCGACTTCAATCCACAGGATGCAAGCGGCGGACAGAATGTTACTTTCGCGCATGTTGCAGGCGTTGACGAGGCCAAGGCCGAGCTGGCAGAGACAATTGAATTCTTGCGCGACCCACTGAAATTCGGACGTTTGGGCGGGCGTGCGCCGCGCGGCGTTTTGCTCTCCGGCCCTCCGGGCACGGGTAAGACTTTGCTTGCACGCGCTGCCGCCAATGAAGCGAAAGTCCCTTTCCTTTCTGTTTCGGGTTCAAGCTTTCAGGAGAAGTTTGCCGGACTGGGTGCGGCGCGTGTGCGTCGCTTGTTTGCACGCGCGAGAAAGCTTGCGCCTTGCGTCGTTTTTATTGATGAGATCGACGCTCTCGGTCGCAAGCGCGGCAGAGGGCAGGACTCAGCATCCGCCGATCAAGATCAGACGCTCAACCAGCTCCTTATCGAGATGGATGGTTTCGAGCAATTGAGCGGCGTGGTCGTCATCGCTTCGACCAACCGGCCCGACATCCTCGACGGCGCGCTCACCAGACCCGGACGTTTCGACCGCGAGATTACGGTCAACCTTGCCGACCTTCGCGGGCGCGAAGCCATCCTCCGTGTGCATGCCGAGAAGCTCAAGCTTGAAGAGGGGCTTGAACTCGGTTGGATCGCACGCGGCACTCCGGGCTTTTCCGGCGCTGACCTTGCCAATCTGCTCAATGAAGCGACGATTGCCGCGACGCGCGACGGGTCGGAAGCGGTCGGACGGAAACACGTCGAATATGCGCGCGACAAGATTCTGATGGGTGTCGAGCGTCATGGCTTTATGATGGATGAGGACGAGCGTTATGCAACGTCCGTCCATGAGGCGGGCCACGTCGCCGTCGGGTTGGACGTAAAGAACGGCGATCCTATTCACAAAGTCTCAATCCTTCCGCGCGGGCGTGCGCTGGGTGTAACACAGTCTCTGCCGGAACGCGACCGTCTGATGAAGAAGCGCGAGTATCTCGAAGACCAAATTGCGATGCTTCTCGGCGGCCGTGCGGCCGAAATGCTCCTGCTCGATACAATGACGGCCGGTGCGTCAAACGATATCGAGCGAGCCGTAGAGATTGCGCGAAAGATGGTAGCAGAGTTCGGTATGAGTCCACTGGGGCCGATTCATCTTGGCCGCCCCGAAGACCCACATAGTCAGGCATTGCTTGACCGCATCGAAGCGGCGACGGGCGAGATCATAGATGCGCAATTAAAACGCGCCTGCGAGATCGTCGATTCAAGGCGCGCTGAGATAGCACACTTGGTCGCCGGGTTGATGGAGCGTGACACTCTGGACTCAGATGAAATTGCCGTCTCCTTCAATATCAGAAACGAGAGGGAAGCGGCCTAGCGCGCATTACTCGTCAATTAACCAACTGTTTAGAGGCGGCCGCGTGCCGGTCGTCTCAAACT
>CBDUCU010000504.1:0-3440 GCA_965365725.1 uncultured bacterium
CCGGATGAACATGGGCAAGGCGATGAGCGTCTCAATCGTCATGCTTGTCGTCGGGATTCATCTGCTCTTTCAGAGAAAATATCTGTGGCTTTTGCCGCTCGCCTATATCTTTGCGTTGACCTACGACATGGTCTTTCTATTGGGCGTGGCGGCCTTTATCTGGTTGTGCGTGGCCGTTTGGGAAGAAGACTGGAACGTAACAACAAAACCTGTCAGACGCGCTGCGCTCGCGCTGGTTTTGATCGGCGTCGGTGCGGCGCTCGGTTTCGTCATCAATCCGTATTTTCCGCACAACGTCGTGCTCACATACCAGCACATGCTGATGAAGATCACGCCGAGCGATTTTTCGACCGCCGTCGGCGGCGAGTGGTATCCCTACAACACATGGGAGTTTTTGGGCAACGGGTTTGTCGCCTGCGTCGCAACGCTCGCGGGTCTGATTGCCTTTCACGGCAAAGACCGAAAAACTTCTGTGCGTGCTCTCTTTTTTCTCGTCTTCTCGATTTTCCTGCTCGTCTTCAACATGCGCTGGAAGAGATTTTCCGAATACTGGCCGCCGTTTGCCGTCCTCTTCGCCGGCTTCGCGCTTGAGCCTTATCTTGCGCAGTTAGGACGTTTCGGCGGCGAGTTAAAGACGCGCTCGGTGCGCTATATGGAATATGGCATGGCTGCGATGGCGGCTGTCGCGCTTGCCGTGCCCGCCGTGTGGGCCACGCACATTGCGGCCAAAGACATCGCCGGGATGGACACGCACGACCATTACCTGCACGGCATGCAATGGATCAAAGAGAACGTGTCTGAGGGCGAGCTGATCTTTAACACCGACTGGGACGACTTTCCAAAAATGTTCTTCTATGCACCGCGTCACCCTGTCGCATCGGGACTCGACCCGACTTATTTGCTCGACAAGGATAAAGAGCTGGCCGAGCTTTTCGGACGCATCGGGATGGGCGAAGAGACAGACCCCGGCCCTTTGATTCGCGAACGCTTCGGCGCACGCTACGTCTTTTCCGACAATCACCACGAACGTTTTATGCAGAACGCTTTGGCAAGCGGCTGGTTTGAGCAAGTTTATAAGGACGACGACTGCACGATCCTGCGCGTGCTTGACGAGAAGATCGAATCAGATGATAAGGGGCCGTCGGACGGAGAAGATTCGGGCGAGCCGACAGCGGAATGATTTAATTTGAGCCTGCTTGAAATTACTCTTGCTGCACTATGACTCGCCGCCGCGCACGGCTTCGTCTTTTAAGCGCAGGCGGCGTTCCAGTTCTTCAGCATCTTCCTTTCGATCTTCGAGCGCGCCCGCCAGATAGACGAGCGCGCGGCGCATGTCGAGCAGCGCCATGACGAGATTGCCGAGCATGTTCAACGCCTCGACCTGATCCGTTCGCAGCAGGCGCGGTACGCGATCCATTACGCAGAGCGTGCCGAGGTTAAAGCCTTCCGATGATGTCAGAGGCGAGCCGGCATAAAAGCGTATGTAAGGACTTGAAAGAACGAGCGGGTTGTCTTTGAAGCGCGGGTCGTCCAAAGCGTCGCGCACAACCGTCGGGCCGGGCTGGAGGATGGCGTGCGCACAGAAGGAGACATCGCGCGAAGTCTCGCGCTCGGAATAACCGACGCGCGCTTTGAACCACTGCCGGTCGGCATCGACGAATGAGACGAGCGCGACCGGAGTCTGACAGATGTTTGCAGCCAGACGCGCGATGTCGTCAAAAGCGTCTTCGTGATCCGTGTCGAGGATGCCGTAGCGTTGCAGCGCATCGAGCCGGGCAGGTTCATTTTCTGGTAAAGCTGCTTTCATCAGTCGTCCTCTTGAAACATCGTCCTCGCATCTAACCTCTTTGTAAAACAGTCGGCAAAGTCTTACGGCACGAGTACAAGTTTTCCGAATTGCGCTCGGTCCTGCATCAGCTCATGCGCGCGGCGCGCCTCGGCAAGCGGCAGCGTGCGATCCACCACGCCGCGAATCTGCCCGCGCTCGACAAATTTCATCGCATCCAAAAGCTCAGACTTTGAACCCATAAACGAGCCGAGCAGGCTGACGTGTCGATAAAAGACCTGTCGCAAGTCTGTGTGCGCGTCATAACCGGAGGTCGCGCCGCAGGTGACGAGGCGACCGTCTTTCGCAAGAGACTGAATCGAGCCGGGCCACGTCGCCGCGCCCGTGTGCTCGAAGACGATCTCGACACCTTTTCGATTCGTCAAACGCCGAACCTCTTTCGGCCAATCCTCGCGCGTGTAGTTTACGGTTTCATCTGCGCCGAGTTCTTTCGCCTTCTCAAGCTTCTCATCGGTCGAAGCCGTTGCGATAACGCGCGCGCCCAAAAGCTTCGCAATCTGTATGGCGATTGAACCGACACCGCTTCCCGCCGCGTGAATCAAAACGTCTTCACCGGGCTTCACCTGCGCGCGCCCAACAAGCATGTGCCACGCCGTCACCGTCACAAGCGGAAGCGCCGCCGCTTCTTCAAAGCTTAAATTTTTCGGCTTCGGGATAACATTGACCGCAGGCGCGGCGACGAACTGCGCATAACCGCCGTCGCGCCTGTAGCCGAGTATGTCGTAAGACGGACAGAGATTGTCCGCACCGCGCAGGCATTCGCGGCAATGACCGCAGCTTACGCCGGGCTGCAACAACACTTCGTCGCCGGGCTTAACCCAGTCAACAAGCTCGCCCGTTTCGCGCACCGTCCCCGCGATGTCGTTGCCGAGTATGTGCGGCATTGGAATCTCAATGCCTGGAAGCCCGCCGCGCGCCCAAACGTCCAGATGGTTGAGCGCGCACGCACGCACCTCGACCAAAACTTCGTCGGCGCGGATAGAGGGTTGCGGACGCTCTTGGTAGCTGAGAACTTCCGGGCCACCGTGTTCGTTGAAGATGACGGCTTTCATAATGCGCGATTGTAGATTTTTGATTTGCGAATTGGAAACGCCGTGCGCCTTTTTTGAATCAGAATCTTTGATTTCTTATCCCTATCTACTCAGTGCGAAGCTGGACGCTAAAAAAATACATCGCTTTGTACATGCATACATCGCTTCGTACAGGAGACAACAAACATGACGCAACATGAGGGCGACGACCTGACGACTGTTGATGGAATCATCCGCGCGCTTTATCAATCAATCTCCGGCCACGTCGATGACAAACGTGACCTGACGCGTTTTCGCTCGCTCTTTATCGACGAAGCGCGACTCATCAGAACGGGAGGCCCGCTCTCGGGCGCAGGCCCCCAAACGCAGCTTGCCGTAATGGATGTTGACGATTATTTCCGCGCCGCGTGCGAATACTTCAAACAAGCGGGCTTTTTCGAGAGCGAGATTGCGCGCCGCGTCGATTCCTTCGGCCACGTCACGCAAGTCTTCAGCACCTACGAATCGCGCCACGCGCCCGAAGAAGAACCCTTCGCGCGCGGCATCAACAGCATCCAGCTCTT
>CBDUCU010000505.1:0-3431 GCA_965365725.1 uncultured bacterium
AGCGAGATGCCCGCCGCGTTCTGCATAACGGCCGTCAATGAAGCGATGAACAGAAAGAGGCCCATCCGCCAGCCGCCCGCACGCAAAAGCGTGTAGGTCGCGCCAAATCCGATGGTCGTAAAAAAGATTGTCTGGAGCGGCGTGCGCAAGGTTGCATCAAGCGTCAGAGCAAGCGTCCCGCTTGAACGCAGAGCCAGCGCAAGCAACGCGAAGATGAGCCCGCCGAGCGCTGCCGCCGGAATGTTCGCGCGCGAGAAGAGTGTGACGCGACGCTGGACGGCATAACCGATAAAGAGAAATATTCCGGCAAGCGCAAGCGTCAGGATGAGATCGAACTTGATTGTTCGCAAACCTTCAACGATGCTCGTTTCCAAAGTCGCTCAATTCCTCCCCGCTTCATAAACCACGCGACCGTCCACAATCGTCATCTTCACGCGTGCACGCTCGATCTCAACCGGATCGATGGAAAAGATGTCGCGGTCGAGAATCACGATGTCGGCAAGCATGCCCGGCGCGATTGCGCCCTTCACCCTTTCGGCAAACTCCGCGTACGCTGAGCCAAAGGTGTATGCGCGCACGGCCTCTTCGACAGTGATCTTCTGCTCCGCGACCCAGCCTTGCGGGTTTTTAGCGTCGAGCGTGCGACGCGTAACGGCAGCATAAACGCCGAGCATTGGGTCGAGCGGCGCAACCGTCCAATCAGAACCAAAAGCGAGGACTGCGCCCACGTCCAGAAGCGAGCGGAAGGCGTAAGTACCCTTGATGCGTTCAGGGCCGATGCGCTTTTCAGCCCAACGCCCGTCGTCGATGGCATGATAGGGCTGCATCGATGCCACGACTTTTTGACGTGCGAACTCTTGAATCTCTTCGCGTCGAAGGTGCTGCGCGTGCTCGATGCGAAAGCGTCGGTCGCGGTCGCCGTGCGCGCGTGCAATCTGTTCGTAGATGGAGAGAATCTGATCGTTGGCGCGGTCGCCGATGGCGTGAATCATCACCTGTAGTCCGGCTGCATCCGCCGATCTGACCCGCTCTAACATCTCGCCTTCGGCAAGGCCGCTTCCCAAACCGCGCGTGTCGGGCGCGTCGTTGTACGGCTCAAAGAAGAGTGCAGTGGTCGAGCCGAGACTTCCGTCCGCAAAACCTTTGAGGCCGCCGATGCGGAGCATGTCGTCGCCAAACGCTCGGCGCACTCCAACGTCGGCGAGACGCTTCCAAGCGTCGAGCGGTGCGACAGCATAGATGCGCGTCTTTAATTCCCCGCGTTCAAGCAGCGTTTGATAAACGCCGACGTCGTTTCCGGCTGACATATCTTGCACGCTTGTCACGCCGAGACGCGCGGCATGCTCGGTGGCGGCGCGCGCAGCCGTGAGTTTCTCTTCAAAGCTCGGCTCGGGAATTTTCGAGAAGACGAACCCCATCGCGTTGTCTTTGAGGATGCCGGTCGGCTCGCCCGTCTGCGGGTCGCGGACGATAAGGCCGCCCGGCGGGTCTTTCGTCTCTTTGGTCACGCCCGCGAGCTTGAGCGCATAGCTATTGGCAAGCGCCATATGACCGTCGAGACGGCTGACCATAACGGGAGTTTCGGGCGTGAACGAATCGATCAGCTCTTTGGTCGGAAGCGGCGCGCCCGGCCAGCGTTCATGATCCCAATCGCCGCCCGTAATCCACAATTTTTTGTCGCGCTTTTCTGAAAAGCGCCGGATGCGCTCGGCAAATTCGCGCGGTGTAGCGGCATCGCGCAAGTCAACGCTTGCGAGCTGAAAGCCGCCGCCGAGAAAATGCACGTGCGAATCGTTAAAGCCGGGCAGAACGAGCGCGCCGCGTGCATCGATGACGCGCGTTTGCGCGCCCCGCAGACGTTCAATCTCCGAAGACGTGCCGACCGCAACGATGCGTTTGCCAACGACGGCGACCGATTGTGCGCGCTCCTGTTTTGCATTCATCGTTCGGACATTCGCGTTTGTGATGATGAGATCGGCGTGCACGATTTGTGCTTTGATTTGCGAGGCGAAGGATGAGAGCAAAACGATTGCGAACAAAATTGCGGTAAGAAGTAAGGTCTTCAAGACAAATTTCTCCGGCACGTTTGATTTTGGAGAGCGTTTGAACGAAAGAGCCTGCTGAATCATTTGATTAAATGGTATCAGACTCCCACTTCTGCGCAGCTTGCGGGCATGTAGTGTATCACCGACTTTAACCTTACGTTGAAGAACTTGTTCGTCGGCTTCGCATTTCGCATGATAAACTTTCTCTGAAATTTGAGATGAGGGGCAAGTATGGAGTTAACAATTACTGTCGCAGATGAAACCAAATCAGCCCTAGAGCAAAGGGCGCGTGAGCGCGGATACAGCGACGTATCAAAGTACGTCGAGCGACTTATTTCTACCGATCTCTTAGCGGCTAAACCTTTTGACGAAATTCTCGCCCCTATCCGTCAGACGTTCCGAGAAAGCGGGGTGTCTGAAGATGAATTTGAAACCCTCTTTGAAGAAGCGCGTGAAGAAGTTTATCGGGAGCGAAAGGCTCAAGAGAGATGAACGAAGACGACCCGCGCCCGCGTGTTGTCTTTGATTGCATGATCTATTTGCAAGCCACCGTCAGCGAATCCGGGCCGGCAGCCACATTGTTGCGCTTAGTTGATAGTAATGCCCTCTTTTTGTTCGTCAGCAATGACATTCTTGAAGAGGTACGCGATGTTCTTTCCCGCCCCAAAATCCACAAGCATAATCCCAATTTAACGGATGCGCGCGTTGATGCTCTTATCAACCGCCTTTTAGAGAAAGCCACTGTTATCAGTGAGCTTCAGCAGCACTTCATCTTTCGACGTGATCCCAAAGATGAAAAGTACATCAATCTTGCGATTGAAGCGGAGGCGGATTATCTCGTCAGCCGTGATAAAGATTTACTTGATTTGATGACAGGCCATACGGACGAGTGCAAAGACTTCCGGCGTAGGTTCAGACAGCTTAAGATTATCGAGCCGACGGAATTCTTGAAGATGATTATGCCTAATGAAGCGAATAAGACGACGGAAAAAGAAAGTTGAGTGGTTGTCTCCACGCGCCGCCGAGTAACTCATTCAAGCTTACTCTTGCAAGTGAATACAGTAATCGAAAATTTGCGTGCTGTTCTCGGTCGAGACCGCGTGCTCTCAGACGCACATGAGTTGCTCGTCTATGAATGCGACGGGTTGCCGCATTACAAGGCCGCGCCACGCGCCGTTGTCTTTCCCGAATCGACAGAAGAAGTCTCCGAAATTGTTCGCGTGCTTGCAAAGGCCGGCGTGCCTTTTGTCGCGCGCGGCGCTGGCACAGGGCTTTCGGGCGGAGCGCTCGCGCTCGATAACGGAGTCGTTATTGAGCTTGCGCGGATGCGACGGCTTCTAAAGTTGGATTTGGAAAACAGGCTGGCGGTGGTCGAAACGGGGATGG
>CBDUCU010000506.1:0-3426 GCA_965365725.1 uncultured bacterium
GAGCCTTTCAAGCCGCAACAGAGAAGCGCCGGTGAATCGACCGAAAAGGCAGAGCGCGAAGTGCAGGCCAACACACAACAATAAGCCGGGAGCGCGAGCCGGATGCCGCGCTCTGAGCAGAACGAGCCGGGGGAAGTTTTTGATGAGCAAGCTACATTCATCTCAGAGCGAAGCAACGCGCCCGCCGATGCGCCCGCGCCGTCTGCTGTTGTGTCTTGACGGCGTGCCTTTCGACCTCGTCACCGAAGCGAAAAGTCGCGGCCTCTTTGACAACTTTCGCTCGCCCGCGCGTCTGCTCTCGCCGTTTCCGACGATGACGAATGTCGCTCTTGCGCAGATGTTTCGCGCCACGCCTCCGCATGGTTATGAAAGCCTCTATTTCGACCGCGACGAGCAGAGACTTTCAGGCGGAGTGCGCAAGTACATCGGTCGTCGCACGCCCGACAAAGTGCCTTCGTCCTACATGGACGAGCTTGATTATCAAGAGCCTCTGGCCTTTGAGTTTCTCATCTACGTCGCAACCGAGACCGTCTGGCGCGCCGACATGCGACGCTTCCGCGATCGTTTCCTGTCTGCGCCGCCCGCGCGCGACTTCTTCGGCTTTCTCAAAGCGACCGACGGGCTTTTGCACAAGTGCGGCCCGCAGCGTCTGCATGTCGCGCTTCGCTCGCTCGACGAAATCCTGCGCGGGATACAACAGACGTGCGGCGCGGAGACCGAAATCATTCTCTTTTCGGATCACGGCATGAACCTTGAAGAGAATCGCCGCGTCGAGCTGCAAACACACCTGCGTCGTCATGGGTTCGACGTGGCGAATGATTTACGCAGCACCAACGCGCGTCCGCGCGTCTCAACGCCGGCGTTTGGCCTGTGCAGCTTCGCGTCTCTTTACTGTTCGGCGGAGACAAAGGTTGAGGAACTGACGGGCGCGCTTGCTTCGCTCGAAGGTCTGGACTTTAGCGTGCGGCGCGAAGAGGATAGCGACGGGGTAATGATTGAAGGTGCGCGCGGGCGCGCTCGAATTCGGAAGCGCACAAACGCGCAGGGGCAAGCGTCGTACAGCTATGAACAGTTGAGCGGCGACCCTTTAGAACTAGGGGAAATTGCGCGTCGTCTCGCACAGGCGGGAGCGTTTGACGAAAGCGGTTACGCGTCCGACGAAACATGGTTTACGCATACAGCCGGACACGTCTATCCGGATGCGCCTGCTAACCTCTACGAATCACTCTACGCGTCGCGCGTCAGACATACGGCCGATGTGCTTCTCAGCCTGCGCGACGGCTATTTCTACGGCGCGACGGCCTTTAGCCCGATGATTCGCCTGCGCGCCACGCATGGCAACGCGCTCCGACAAAGCTCGAACGCGTTTCTGATGAGCACGCACAGGGAGTTTCCAGCGCACCTTCGCGCAATCGATGCGCGTCCGTTCCTGCGCGAATAGAAATTGACTACAATTTCTTTACCACCAGACGATCTTTCTCTACCGATACAACGTCGAGAATGCGGCTCGGCTCGGTTTCCGATCCGGAATAAAAAGCGAGCTTACCGTCTTCAAGCTTCCAAGTCCCCTCGGACTCCTGTCTGGCATCGGTCGGCCCACTTCCCGCTTCGATGAGCGTGCCGTCATTCCTGAGCATGAAAGTTTCGGGTAGGCCGCGAAACCGAAGGCCCTTCTCCTCAATATAGGTGCTCGGACGAAAGACCTGTTCCGCATCCGTATCCTCGGCGCGCAGATGAGTCCATTCGCGCCCCATGATCATTTTCAAATCACTCTTCTTCATTAAGGAAACTCCAAAGAAGAAACGACGACGATGAATAAGAAGGGATTCATGAGCCAGTAGAAAAAGCTTTCCCCCGTCTTTTTTCATCCTGACTCATGAATTCTGAATTCATCAGTTCTGAATTCATCGTTCCTTTTAGAACGTGTTGCGCTCGTTCTCAAGCGCGGCGGTCATGCGCTCGACCTGTTGCGCGGTGAACATAAACATCGCCGCATCATCTGTGTAGTCCATATAGTTCATAAACATGTCGCCGTTGGGGCCGTTGCCGCAGGAGATTTTTGGAAACGTCGGCGAGCCTTCGTTTGGCCCGGCGGCGTTTGGCGTATCGGCGACAAAATCCGAGCCGGAACAGTTTTCCGTATCGCCCCAGATGTGTCGCAGGTTGAGCCAGTGGCCGATCTCATGCGTCGCTGTACGCCCTTTGTTAAAGGGCGGCGCGGCTGTGCCCGTCGTCCCAAAGGCCGTGTGCGTGATGACGACCCCGTCGGTTTCTGCCGGGCCGCCGGGAAACTGGGCATAGCCGAGCAGGTTGCTCGAAAGCTTGCAGACCCAGATGTTGAGATAACGGTCGGTCGGCCAGCAGTCGCGCCCGCCCGAGCCGTTAAACTTAACGCTGTCGTTACTGCCAAAGGCGGTGCGCATCGTCTCTGTGCGCGTCACGCCGTTTGTGGCTTTGCCGCGCGGGTCTTTTTTCGCAAGGACGAATTCGATAAACGCATCGGCGACGAGCCCCTTCCAGACGGCAGGTGTTTTCGAGCGATCCGAGTTCTTTGCGCGGAAGTCACGATTGAGAACTCTGATCTGACTTTTGATTTGCGCCAGCGAGATGTTTTGTGACGGAGTGTTATAGACGACGTGGACGACGACAGGAATGATTGTCGGTTTTAGTTTGGCTGCGGCGCGTGCGCCCGAAGCCATCCGCGCCATAACGGCAAGCTCAAGATTTGCCTGACGCGTGCGAAAGCCTGCGTCTTCTTCGAGCAAGCGAAAATGTGCCTGCATCGCGCCGCAGCTTCTCCTGACGGGCAACGTCTCCTTTGCGCTTGTCTTCTGCGCCTGCGCCTTCTTGATGGCGTCATGTCTGCTCGGCGTGCGAATCTGTGCGCTCTTTTTGGTCGGCATCGGTAGTAGCTCCTTTGCGGGTTGAGGGGAAATTTGAAGCTCTGGTTATTTCGGACCGTGCGGCGGCGAGGAAAGGTACGCGAATGGGCAGCGTCGTTTGAAAAGTCTCTTTATCTAAAAAGAAGATGTTGAAGCGCGCCTTAAGTTATTCCCCGTCCGCTCCGAAGTCAACAAAATTGACGGCCACGTCTTTCCCCACTCAGAGACTTGACCGTAAGGCGTGCGCGCAGTTCAAATGGACTGTATGGAGAGCGCGACACATATAGATTCGGCTTCGGATGCGACGCGCCCGCTCGCCGTCGAGACGTTTGAGCTTGTCAGGCGCTTCGGCGATTTTACGGCGGTCGATTCTATCAGCCTGCGCGTTACAGCCGGACAGTTCTTCGGATTTCTCGGCCCGAACGGCGCGGGCAAATCAACCACCATCAAGATGCTGACGGGGCTGCTTGCGCCCACCTCTGGCCGTATTCGCGTGCTCGGTCTCGACATCGAAGCCCGCCCGCAAGACGTTAAGCGCAGGATC
>CBDUCU010000507.1:0-3424 GCA_965365725.1 uncultured bacterium
ATCGCCGCTCTACTGGCAGGCATCCCTTCAATTTCAACGGGCGCAGGCCCATGCGGCGATGCGCACGCTGTCACTGAATGGTGCGAGATAGAGCCTTTTTACAAAGGCATCAAAAAGATTTTGATGTTAGGCGTATCGTCCGCACAGTTAAGCGCCAAGTAAATACAGGCGAGCGCGCGGGCATACTATAGCCTGCAATGAATGCGCCAACACTTATAAAAGTTTAAGCCTTCATTCATGTTTGAATGAAGGCTTAAACTTTTAATCGCACAAAAGTATTCATGCGGGCCAAAGCATTCATGCGCTTTTGGCTAAAGGGTTCTTAATTGCCGTTATCTCTTTCTATTTTTCGCGCCTCTTGCCTTCGACAATACCCAACCGCCAATTACCACCAAAGCTTTTCCGAAACTAAAGCCTCGACCCTCATCATGTCGCGGCGGCAAACGCGTGACGCGCCCAGTTGAGACAGGTGTATGAGAAATCCCGTCAACCGGCAATGTTTTTTCGAAGGCTATTTGGCCGGCTACCGGCGTGCGCTCGCGTTCAGTTTTATTGCGCCCGCCCGAAGATTTTTGTTCGGGCGCTTTCTCGCCCTTCTCTTTTGCATCGGGCGCGCCCTGTTTTGCCATCTCGTTTTCGACTTCGGAATTTATCTCGCCGCCGATGAGAATGGCGATGCCCGTAAAGTAAAACCAGAGCATGAGGATGATGACCGCGCCGAGCGAGCCGTAGGTTGCGCTGTAGGAATTGAAAAATTCAAGATAGAGCTTGAAGGCGAAAGAGATGAGCAGCCAAAGAACAACTCCGATGAACGCGCCGGGCGTGATCCATTTCCAATCCTGGTCGTGCAGGTCGGGCGCGAAATAGTAGATGACTGCAAAAGCTAACAAAACGAATGCAAGAACGATGGGCCATTGCAGAATCTTCCAACCGTATTCAAAGACCGACCCCAAACCAAACCAAGCAGCGAGCGTCTCGGCGATGTCGTGCCCGTAGAGCACGAGCACGAGCGCGCCGATGATGAAAGCGGCCAGCGCAAACGTCAGAAAAACGGCCGTCAGGCGCGTCTTCCACCAGGGCCGCGTCTCCTTTACATCGTAGGCGATATTGAGCGACTCGCTGATTGCGCCCATGCCGTTTGAGGCCGCCCATAAAGTCGCCAGAATGCCGAAAGAAATCTTGCCGCCGCCGCTTCCCTGCGTCACATCTGTGACGGTCTTGCTGATGAGCTGCGAGGCTTCGCCCGGTAAAACCGCACCGAGATAACGAAACAGGCCCTGGCGCAACTCGCTGTCTTCGCCCGCCACCCAGCCGAGAAGCGACGTGAGAAAAAGCAGAAGCGGAAAGAGCGCAAGCAAGAAATAGTAAGAGAGTTGCGCGGCGCGTCCGAACACGTCGTCCTCTTGCGTCTCGGCCCAGACGCGGCGCGCCAGCTCTTTCCAGCTCAATCCGCCCAGACTAAGTGATGATGCCAACATAAAATTTCCCTCCTTGAAGCGTCGGGTTTAGATTTCGTGGGGAACAGTTTTGTTGGGGAACGGTCGAAAAGTTTATCTCACAAGTGTGCCGGTTCTGCTCCAGCGCGTGTTATTGACGAAGTCCCAAACAATGTTGAGGGGAAAAGGCGCGTCGCTTCTTTCGGCGCTTTCGTCGTAAGACCAATAGACAAACAGCGCTTGACCGATGACGAGGTCGCGTGAAACATAACCCCAAAATCGACCGTCTTGACTGTTTTCGCGGTTGTCGCCGATGACGAGATAATGACCTTCGGGCACTCTAAAATCAGTCTCGCCCTCGATGGTCGGATCATCAACACTTAACGTCTGCGGACTCCAGTAAACGTTGTATGGTGCAGAACCGGGCGAAGGAGCGTTTCTGCCAACGAGCGGTACGCCCTGTTTATCCTTGAGCGGCGCGCCGCTTTCATTTCCGCTTGTACGCGGGTCGTCTTCATTGGGTGGATTGACGGCGGCGACACGATGCTCTTCAAACAATTTTCCGTTGATAAAAATCTGCGTGCCCCTGATCTCGACGCGCTCGCCGGGCAATCCGACGACGCGCTTTACATAGTTTGTTTTGAACGGAATATTGTCGGGCACGTCGTCTCTGATGATGTATGGTGCAAACTGCGGGTCTTTGGATTTGCCGGGATACTTGAAGACGATGATGTCGCCCCTGCGGATTTCGCGTTGCGGAAGAAAAAAGACGCGAGGGCCGGGCGCGAAGATAAATTTGTTGACGAGCAGATGATCGCCGACAAGAATCGTGTTCTGCATCGAGCCGGTCGGCACCTTGACTGCCTGCACGACAAACGTCATGCCGAAAAGCGCCATGATGGCCGTTACCGCGAGCGACTCGAAATATTCGCGCAGGACGCTGCGCGGCGGATGTTTCTCCGCTTCGCTCGTCTGCGGAATTGTTTCCGGGTGATTGTTTGCCGGCTCGTCGCGAATCTGCTCACCAGTCTCTGCCGGCGGTTCTTCAATCCCAACTCCCGTCTGCTCTTTGTTCATAGAAGGCAATCGTAAGAATGAAACAGAGCAGAGTCAATCACGAAGTCAACATTCTGAAAGTGTAGAGAGATCTATGTAAAGCTCGCTTATTATCTTTATCGCTTAACTAATAAGCGCAGCTCTCAATCAGTCGGCTGCTTCTTTGTCGTCACACTTGGTTTCCATTACTTCGAGGGCGCGTCGCGCAGCTTCCATCTCTGCCGCCTTGATTGTCCCGCCTTCACCGCGTACGCGCACATCGTGCCAGCAGACCTCGACGTGAAACACTCGATGGTGCGGCGGGCCTTCGGTCTCGACCACTTCATAGACCGGCGTGACGCGCTGGTCGGCTTGCAGCCGTTCCTGTAAAAGGGTTTTGAAATCGGCGGCGGCGGCAGATTCCGGACTCGCCTCGGCAAATTCTTCAGCCAGCGCTCGCTCGATAAAAGAGCGTGCCGCATCAAGACCCCGGTCGAGATAGATGGCGGCGACTAAAGCCTCGAAAACATCAGCCAGCAGAGCACGCTTGCGCCGCCCGCCAGTCTTCTCTTCACCACGCCCGACCAGCAGATGCTCTCCAATTCCCAAACGACGCGCCCCGCGCGCAATCGTCTGCGTGCTGACAAGCCGATGCTTCATCCGCGACAACTCGCCTTCGGTTACCTCAGGGTTCGCGTGAAAGAGTGCTTCCGAGACGACGAGGCCGAGCACCGCATCGCCAACAAACTCGAGCGACTCGTTGTGCATCAGACGCGCTCGCACTTCCTCGCCCGACTGAACGCGTTCATGCGCCCAGGAGCGATGCGTGAGTGCGCGAATTAAGAGCGCCCGATCTTCAAACGAGTGCGCGAGAATCTGCTCAATGGCCGCGAGGTCAACGTCAGGGGCAGGTGTGTGTTCAGTCATAATCGCGCGAGATTGTAACAAAACGT
>CBDUCU010000508.1:0-3404 GCA_965365725.1 uncultured bacterium
TTGAACCGGCATACTCGTTTGCGCGCGCGCCGCTGCGCGCGGCGAGCCACTCGGCAGCGCGGCGATGAAGTCGGCGGCGGTCGCGTTTGAGAAGCATTTCGTAGGTCACATCGTGCAGGAGCGCATGTTTGAAGACGTATTCATCGGCCCCCGCAAATCCGGATGATTCGCGTTGATAGATCAGCTCTTTGCGTCTGAGCGATTGCAGAAGAGAGCGCGTGCGCGCAGCCGCATAAGTTTCGCCGTCCTCTTCGCAAAGATACTCAACGCCCGCATCCCAAAACTCACGCCCCAGAACCGACGCGCGTTGCAGAACATTCTTCTCGCGCGCGCTCAACCCATCGAGCCTCGCCTGCAAGACCCCGGTCAAAGTCGGCGGGACTTTTACTTCGCCGAGCCGGCTGGCATCAACCACCCATTCATCCGCGCCCGGAAGGATGGCTCGCTGGTCGATGAGCATCTTGATCAGTTCTTCGATGTAGAAGGGGTTGCCTTCGGCACGACCGACGACCAGCTCGCGCAGCTCGACAGGCACGCTCGCCGCCTGTCGCATAATCTCTTCAACCAGCTGTCGGCATTCGCGTTTGGAAAGCGGTTGCAGGTTAACGCGCGTGTGCGCGCTCAGGCCTTCGCCCCAGCGCGGTCGTCGCTCGACGAGCGCGTCGCGCGCCGCGCAGACGATCATCAAGGCCGTGCCTGAGCAAGCGCGCATGATGTGATCGACGAAATCGAGCGAGCCTTCGTCGGCCCAGTGAATATCGTCGAGCATAATCAGGACGGGCGTTTTCGCTGCCAACCCGGAGAAGAACTGCGCGGCATAATGAAAGGCGAGGTCGCGTATCTGTTTGGCATCATCGAGTATGCCGGAGAGATGCTCGCTCGCTGAAAAATCCAGCCCCGCGAGCTGGCCGATGAAGTGTGCGTGCATCGACGCATCCGTCTCTTGACGTTCGACCGACATGCGGATGATGCCCTGCTCAAGCTTGGCGCGCGCCTGTTCGGGAGCGTCGTCGTCTCGAATGTCAAACCGCAAAGAGAAGAGTTCGCGCACCAGCGCGTAGGGGTTTCCCTGTTCGGCCTCGCTTGCCCGCGCGTTAAAGACGTACCACTCTTCCGGCAGCAGCTCCACCTTGTTGCTAAATTCGTAAAGCAGGCGCGACTTGCCGAGTCCGGCATCACCCATCAGCGTGACGGCCTGTAGCTCTCTGTCTTCAAAGGTGGTTTCGAGCGCATCCGTCAGATGCTTCAATTCGCTGCGACGGCCCACCATGCGCGTCTCTACGCCTTCGACTCCGCGCGTGCGCAAACGAAAGGCGCGCGGCTTGGCACGCAACACGGCATAGATGCGCGCGCGGCCTCCCGTCTCTGCTTTGCCCGGTACTTCTTGCACGTCGAAGACTCCGCGCACGTGACTGTACGCGCCGTGCGTGATGAGAATTTGTCCGGGCGCGGCGGAAGCTTTGAGACGTTTGGCGGCGGTGACGGCTGCGCCCGTCGTCGCCAGTTCTCCCGTCAACGTCGCGCCCAAAAGCACCGAGCCGGTGTTGATTGCCACGCGTACGGGCGGCGCGCCGTCTTCCTCCACGATGGCTGCACCGTGCGACGCACTGCTTAGCTCCGTTTGCGCAAACTGTCCGATCTCTTCGCGCAACGCGAGCGCTGCACGGACGGCGCATTCGGGATCGTCTTCGCGCGCCGATTCCGCGCCCCACAGCGCCATCAGCTCATCGCCCAGATGCCGCTCGACTCTTCCGCCGTGCGCGGCGACGGCCCTTTCAACGCGCATCCACAGCGCGCCCGACACTTCGACCAGCTCTTCAGCATCCATCTCATCGAAAACTTCCTCAAGCGGCGAGAGGTCTGCGAAAAGCACTGTCACCTGACGACGCTGCTCCGTGCTCTGCTGCGCGGTCGGCGCATCGAGCGCTTGCGGAGACATCACGTTTGTGTGGACGAGCGTTGCGCCGACTATCTCGTTTGCGGCGAGTCCGAGCAGGTCGCGCGCGCGCTTGAGATCAGCGAGCATCTCATCGCTCGTCTGGTATCGTTCGCCCCTCTCCTTCGCCAGAGTTTTTGAGACGATGCGCGCTAAATCTTCCGCCACTCCGGCGGGAAGCACAGGCGACGGTTCTTCGTTGAGAATCGATGCGATCATATCGGCCTTCGTCGGCCCGATGAACGGCGCGCGACCGGCGAGCATCTCATAGAGCACGCACCCCAAAGACCAGATATCCGTCCGCGCATCTACTTGCAGGCCGCGCGCCTGCTCGGGCGACATGTATTGCAGCGTCCCCAGGACAACGCCCTGTTCTGTGTTGA
Source organism: uncultured bacterium (assembly GCA_965365725.1). Lineage (GTDB taxonomy): Bacteria > Acidobacteriota > Blastocatellia > Pyrinomonadales > Pyrinomonadaceae > DASQDT01. The sequence goes on from CBDUCU010000508.1 coordinate 2,320, forward strand.
GCGCCTCTTCGGTCAGCGCGTTTTCAAGGTCGCCATGCGATTGCGGGTGCGTCTGTATGAGCTTGGCGATGCCGAAGTCCAAGACCTTGACGTAGCCGTCCGTGCGCAGCATCAGGTTCTCTGGTTTGATATCGCGATGAACGACACCGGCGCGGTGTGCGGCTGCCAGCGCCGAAGTCGTCTGCACGGCGACATCCAAAGCCTCGCGCAAAGTCAGCGCGCCGCGTCGCAGACGACGACGCAGCGTCTCGCCTTCGACAAATTCGGTGGCGATGTATTGCAGGCCGTTCTCTTCGTCGCTCTCATAGACGGTGAGAATGTTTGGATGATTGAGCGCCGAAGCGGTCTTTGCTTCGCGTATGAATCGCTGCACGCGCGCGATGTCGGCGCTGCCTCCGGCGCGCAGGATTTTGAGTGCGACTTTGCGACCGAGCTTTGTGTCGTCGGCTAGAAAAACTTCGCCCATGCCGCCCGCGCCGAGTCGTGTGATGACGCGGTAGCGACCGAGACTCGATCCCGTTTGAAGTCTGTCGTTCATGGCCAAGGGTTTGATGCGGTCGGGCCGATTCTACGAAGTTTGCGCCAGAGAGTCTTTTCAGGGAATCGTTACAGGATTGATTACGGCGTTCATGATGGAGGGCATTCTAACGGAGTTGGCCCTAGCGCGCCACAGGGTTTTGCGCGCTTCGTCCCATCGCTGCGCGCTCGCGTGCAAACCCTGCTGCGTTTGCCATCTGCGACCAGACCATCAAGGCGGAAAGCCCAACCGCACGGCTCAAAGGCTTTTCGTTGAGCGGCGCGCACATCAGCTTTGTATGAAAGTCGAGGTCTGGCTTAAACGGGCCTGCGCCGCGCGCCTCAAGCGCTCGGTGATAACGCGCGGCCCCGCGTCCGTAACCGTAGTGCTGCCGCCAGAGCGAGAAAAGGCCGAGCGCATGCGCATGTCTGACAACGGCGCGCGGCGCATAACTCAACCGGCGACCCCCAGCGAGCCAACGGGCGCAGAACTCCCTATCTTCAGAGGTTCTAAATGATTCGTCGAACCCCCCCACCTGACGAAAAAGCGCTGACCCGACGGCGAAGTT
>CBDUCU010000509.1:0-3390 GCA_965365725.1 uncultured bacterium
GACTTTGACCCAATCCTTATCCGCAGGGCCTTCTTCATAGACGTGCGTGACGCGGTAGCGACCGTTTTGCGCATCGGCTTCGAGTTCAACGCCGAGATGTCCTGTCGAGACGGCTGAGGATTCGCGGGTTGCGCCCGCAGGCGGCGGGGCCGCGCCCGTGTGCGAAGCGTTTAATTCGCCAATCATCTCGTTGACGATATTGAGCAGTTCCTGTCGGTCGCCGACGTATTCGACGAGCGGGCGATACCTTGCGCGCATCGCGTCCCAATCCATCCCGTGCATCTTTGGATCGTAGAATCGATACTTCATCGTCCGCCAAGCATCGTCAAACATCTGTGCCCACTCGGACGGGCGATCAATTCTGACTTTGGCGACGAAGTTTATCCGGCGACGCGCGGCAGCACTTGCCATCGAAGATGCAGGGCCGCTCGAACTGCTCGCGCTTCCCGATGCAGCCGCAGGCGGAGGCATCGGAACCGAGAAGACAAAGTCGCCCTCTTGAAAATAGAGTGTGCGACCGTCGCGCGAGATGTTGAGATTGGAGATGCCGCCGCCAAAACCGAAACCACCCGGCGTGGGCGGAGCCTGACCCGCATCGCCTCCGGGCGCTGCGCCCGATGTAACGCGCGTCAGACGACGACCGTCCTCTTGAATCGCATAAACTACTGGGACATTTGTTTGTCCGGCAGGCTCAAGCGTGGCAAAGACCAGAGTCTTGCCGTCGGGCGAAATGGTGTAGTTGATGACGGGGAATGGCATGCGCGTCAACTGTTTTGTGCGACGCTTGAGACCGGGCCAATCTATCTGTACGGGTTTCGGCGGTTCGCGTCGCGCAGCCGTTTGCCGGGGTTGGCCCGGCGCGCCCGCATCGGTTGCGGGTTGTGGCGGCTGCGTCGGCGGTCGCTGTTGCTGCTCGGCCTGCGCGGCTTCCATCTCGGCACGCTCTTCCGGGTCGTCCGGGTCGCGCTCAAGACGTTCGAGCGTGACGGAGAAGAGTTGGATGTTGGGAAGCCCCGCACCCTGACCGAAGGTTGTGCTGTCGTTGCGCGTAAAAAAGAGCTTGCGGCCGTCGGGCGAAAAACGCGGGCTGCCTTCGCTAAAGGATTCAAACGTCACCTTCTTTTCTTCGCCGCCGGTGGCGGGAACAAGAAAGATGTCGTTCGTGCGCGAAGCATCGGGTTTTGAAAAGGCGACCCACTTGCCGTCGGGCGACCAGGCGGGAGTGCCTAGCTGTCCGTAACGAGAGCTGCTCAACTCCTTGAGCTGTTTTGTCGCCACCGCGACGACGCGCACAGTGTTGTCTGATGAGGTAAATGCTATTTGCATCGAGTCGGGCGACCAGGCATAGCCGAACTTTAATGCGTCGAGGTCTGTCAGCTTTTGCGCTTCGCCCGCGCCGTCGATAGCCGTGACGTACAACTCTTCGCGTCCGCTCCGGTCAGAGACGAAAGCGATCCATTTGCCGTCGGGTGAGTAAGAGACGTTGCGGTCGCGCCAGTGGCTATCGGTAATCTGACGCAAATCGCCCTCTTCGACCGGCGCGGTAAAAATTTCGCCGTGAACCGAGAGCGCGATGCGGCGTGAGTTTGGCGCAAGATCATAGTCGTCAACGGTCGAGTTGAAATCGCGCACCTCGCTTAAGCTCTCCTGCGTCTCGGCGGCGATATCAAACTTCAAAGGCGTAACGCGCTTTGACGCAACGTCGAGCTTGGCAATCGCGAAGTCGTGCTCGAAGACGATTGTCTTGCCGTCGGCGCTAATCGAAGGCCAGCGCACGTCGCCCGTCTTAAACGTGGTAACGCGCTCGGCCTTGCCCCCCGCTTCAGCGACGCGGTAGATGTTTGTCAGACCGTTGCCTTCGCGGTCGCTGACAAAATAGATGTGTCCGTCGCGCGCCCACATCGGCCACGAATCCATCCCGTCAAAATCCGTGAGCGGCGTAAACTTTTTCGCGGCGGCGTCCATCACCATCACGTCCGATTGGTTCGAGCCGCGATAGAATTTGCGCCAGTAGGCTTGCTGTTTCTGGTTGTATGCCAGACGGCGGCCGTCGGGCGAAAAAGAGCCTTGCACGCCCATGTCAACCCCCATGCCGACGGGCATTCCGCCATCGACGCTGACCGTGTAGAGCTTCGCCTGAAAATCTTCGCCGCGCTGTGAAGAGAAGAGAATCGCGCGGCCGTCGGGTGTCCAGTTCAGTACGGTGTCGTCGGCTGAATGCGATGTAAGCTGTTTGACGGTTCCGCCCTCAGAGGGCATCAGAAACAGGTCGAGGTTGCCGTTGCGGTCGGAGGAAAAGGCAATCCATTTTCCGTCGGGCGAAAAGCGCGGATAAACGTCGCGCGCGCGATGAACGGTCAGACGCTGAACGCCCGTGCCGTCTTCGTTGGCGGTCCACACGTCGCCGAGATAGCTGAAGGCGACGCGCCCCGCGTGGTAATGTGGATAGCGTATGAGTCGCGCCTCGCGCGCCATAGTCGCGGAGGCGAAAAACATAAGCAGTGTGAAGAGCAGAAGGAGACGAGTTTTCTTCATGGGCATCCTCAAAAGATCTGGAAAGAGACCGGCTCGCCTCTAAAGCGAGGGCGGCTGTTCTGGTCGATACTGTTTGGGTTTGGGCGGCCAACTTTTGCGCCGCATACGGTTTGGGTTTGCAGGCGCATTGTAGTTGAACGGAGCCGCCTTGCGCCAGATTTGACAGGCATTGGATAAGCATGGGCCGTTGTCATTCATGGTTGAGCGAAAAGCATAGTTGAGCAGAAGCGACGCTGACATAGGGCTTTGTCGTAGAATGTTGAGAACCTAAAAAACGAAAAGGGGCAGGGCCGGGTGATGCAGAGACAAAAGGGCGAGAGGGCGACGATTCTGGTGGTTGACGATTATGCTGATACGCGCCACGTCGTGCGCTGGATGTTGGAGCGCGAAGGCTATCGCGTCGTCGAAGCGGCAAACGGCGAAGAGGCAATCGAAGTTGCTTTGCGCGAGCGCCCGCACGCCGTGTTGATGGATTTGACGATGCCGGTCGTTGATGGCATTGAGGCGATTGGACGTTTGCGCACGACGGGAGAGTTGAAGAACATGCGGATTATCGCCGTCACCGCTTACGACATGGCCGAGTCGCGCGCGCGCGCCGAGCTGGCTGGCTGCGACTTCTATCTCAGCAAGCCGATAGATTTTATTCGTTTGAGCGTCCTGCTCGAAAAATTTTTGCGCGAAAGCTCATCGGAAAACGCTGCGGCTTAGAGCCAAGCTGCAAACAGCAGCGCTCTCATCTTTCTTCTCGTCTAAGATTGTGGGGCATAAAGCAAAGTCTTTTGCCGCTTACAATCGCCTGCTGGCGGGAATCTCAAAATTATATGTCTCGCCGTGACTGAGATATTTCACACGCTC
>CBDUCU010000510.1:0-3386 GCA_965365725.1 uncultured bacterium
GGTAGATGGTGTTGGCCCCGCCGGTCCCGCCGCTGAACGAGTCGTTCAGCACGCGAATCTGGTTGGCGATTGTCGCGTCCGAGACATTGCCCGCGCCCGAAGTGTTGGTGATGACGTGGAAATAGACGTTGACGTTGACCGTGCCAGCGGCGCGCTCGGTCGCTGTGCCCGCCCGTTGCCGGCTATCACGGAAGCGTTGGTTGGCATCGTCGATGAGGCGTGCGGTCTCATCATCGGGGTGTTTAGTGGCGCAGCCGCGTGCAAACTCTTCGCCGGCTCCGCCCTTGTCGGGCTTATCGGCTTTTTCCACGGCGGCGGATGAGGGCGCGGAAGCCGCGCTGTTGTTGGCTAAAACATTGAGGACGAGCGCCAGTGAGGCGAAACACAGAAGCGACGCGACAATCAATTTACGATTCATTCATTCTCCTCCGAAACATTCAACTCCCTTGTCGGACAAGGTACGACTCTATGCGCGAAGGCTTGGCGAGGCTCTCGCAGTGATCGCATCTAAGTAGAGGATGCCTCAAGTTATGAATGCGGAATAACACCTTACTGTTTGAATCGCTGTCTTGTGAGTGAATGTCCGGAACAAGGTCGTGATGAGAAAAATGAACTTCGCGCCCTGTCCGAAAGCAAATCGGAGCCCGTGCACTTTACTCTCGCTTAAGTTCCGGTGTCAAAGACACATTTGAGCTTTGAGCGTTAACTTGCCTTCCGCGCATCCACACCTTTAGGATGCGTTGCTCGAACGCTCTACAATGTTTGCAGAAGGAAGACGAACCAGAGACGTTGCTCGGACGCATCATCAAAGCACAGGAACGCCGCCACGCCGAGCGCGACAACAATCGCATCGTGCGCCCCTTTGCGTGGGGCGCGGAATTTGTGGTCGAGCATCTAAACGGCGACGACCCGCGCGAAATCCTTCATGATTACGCGCGCCGGGCCGTGCTCCGCAGCGAAGAATTCTTTGCGCTGCCTGCCATTGACGATTACAAACTCACACATGATCTTTTGACTTGGACGAGCGCCATCGAAACTCCTTGCGTTGAGAACAACACGGCGCGCGCGCATTTCTTCCCGGCACAACGACCCAAGCGTAAAAGTAGTGAACGCAGGCGCGCCGTCGTCGTGCTCCCGCAATGGAACGCGCAGGCTGAAAGCCATGTTGATCTGTGCCGGATGTTCGCGAGGCTGGGCATCTCGGCCCTGCGTCTGACGCTTCCCTTTCACGGCGCGCGGCGGCCAGCCGAAATGGAGCGCGCGGAACATCTCGTCAGCGCAAACATCGGGCGCACAATTCAATCGATGCGACAGGCCGTGCTTGATGCGCGCGCCGCCGTGCGTTGGCTGAAAATGCAGGGCTTCGAGCGCGTCGGCGTGATGGGCACAAGCGTCGGTTCATGCACGGGTTTTCTCGCCTTCACGCATGATGAAGAGATCGATTGCGGAGTCTTTAACCACGTCTCCGGTTATTTTGCGGATGTGACGTGGCGCGGCATTTCGACGCGTCACGTCCGCGCCGGTATCGAAGGCGTGCTCTCGCTCGAAGAACTGCGCAAACTCTGGCTTCCCGTCAGCCCGATGCCGTTCGTCAAACGATTGACGAGCATGCGTCCGCGTCCGATGCGTTTTATTGCCGCGCGCCACGACCTGACCTTTCCCGCAGATCTTTCGCGCGATGTCATCCGCGAAGTTCGTCGTCTCAAACTTCCGCTCGATGTCGCGTGGCTTCCCTGCGGTCACTACACAAGCGGCGAACGCCCCTGGGTCTATCTCGACGGCTGGAAGATCGTCACGTTTCTCAAAAGACATCTTTAAGGGTTGCTCGCAGTCAGCAGTTTCTTATGCCCGTCAGTGCTTCAGACTTCTGCGTCGTCACTTCATTCTTCAACCCTTGCGGCTACGAGACGCGTCTCAACAACTTCCGACTGTTTCGTGATGGGTTGGAACGCGCGCGCGTCCCTTGGCTCGTCGTCGAATGTGCTTTTGGCGATGCGCCATTTGTGCTTGAAGAGTCGCCGAATGTTTTGCGCGTTCGCGGGCGCGATCTGATGTGGCAGAAAGAGCGACTGCTCAACATTGCGCTCGAGCATCTGCCAGCGACCTTTCGGAAGGTGGCGTGGATTGATTGCGACGTGATTTTTGAGAACGAAGATTGGGTCGCCGAAACTGCGCGCGCGCTTGAAGACTACAGCGTCGTCCAACTATTCGATTGCGTCGTCCGGCTGCCGCGTACTCACAATCTCGACGAGAGTAACGAAAGCTTTCATTCAGCCGCAGGAGAGTCTTACGCGGGCTTTGCAAGCGTCTATCAACGCGACCCGCACCTTCTTAAGAAAGCCGATTTCGAGCGGCACGGACACACGGGTTTTGCGTGGGCGGCGCGACGCGAACTGCTCGCCCGACATGGGCTCTACGACGCGTGCGTGGCGGGAAGCGGCGATCATCTGATGGCGCACGCGCTTTGCGGCGACCTGCGCGATGAATGCGTCGGGCGCGTGCTCGGACACGACTCGCGCCACCTCAAGCATTTTGCGGCGTGGGCAAATGGTATTCGCGCTGATGTTTGCGGGCGCGTCGGGTTTGTGCGCGGCACGCTTCTGCATTTGTGGCACGGCGACAAGCGCAATCGTCGTTATCTCAGCCGCAATCGTCGTCTTGCCTCGTTTGATTTTGACCCCGCGCGCGATTTACGCAAAGGGCAGTCGGGCTGTTGGGAATGGGCGAGCGCAAAACCTGAGCTTCATCGCTGGCTCGTCGACTATTTCGACGGGCGCGCAGAGGACGGCCAGGCACGTCGCCTCTCATACAAAACAAAGTCTTTGAATCAATACGGCGCGACGCATAACCAGACGCGTGCAGTTTCATCTTTAGAAATGATTGATGACGACGCAGAGAGCGACAGCTAAGCGGAGCGCAGTTTCGATTATGTTGCGCGCTTCTTTCGACGTTGAATCGGTTTCGACCATCCCCACTCAATCCACTTTATCCTTGATCACTTCAACTCTCTGCTTTCTTTCAAAAGCGGCGGCGATGCGATTTTCTAAGACAAGATCGGGCGAGTAGTTTTCGAGTTTGAGAAAATGTTCGGCGGCGCGATTCAAAGATTCCTGCGGGACAAGACCGACGATCTCGCTTCCCAAGACTTCAACGCCTGAGCGTTCGGCTTCGCGCCGCACGGCCTCAAACGCCTGATGAATGTTTGTCTCCGCATAGCTCGTCAAATTCATCGAGACCTGCACCACGCCGCGCGATACAAGCTCGAATCCGAGCGCCTTCAGTTTGGGAAGACCGCCGCCGCGCTCGCGCACGCGCGCGGCAATCCTCCGCGCGACGCTTATATCGCTTGTGCGCAGATTGACGTTGAAGGCGATCAGCAACGGGCG
>CBDUCU010000511.1:0-3382 GCA_965365725.1 uncultured bacterium
TCAAATGCACACCTTTTTTCAACTGCCGAACAGCGAATACAAGATGCGCGGCGCAAACAAAACGGAGCGCGCGCTGCACGAACTCTATTTCAACCCCGAACGCGGTTTGGTCGCCTCGCTTTTGCGGCTGCGTCGCGCGCTCGATTGGCCCGTTGAGTGGAACGTCAAACGGATGGCCGATTTTTGCGCCGACCCGAAAAACAGATTGTGGCTCGCTGTCGAGCCTTCAATGGTTCGCGTGTGACAAAGGTTGCTGCGGGCTGTAAATTTTTAGTTCCCCTTTCTCAAAAATAATCTCGAACGCTTCCCCGGCTCGGACGCGAGATTGCGTCCATTAAGGAAACTTGTATGCGCTCAGCGATACACACGGTCGATTACGTGGTGCTCATCGGCTATCTGTTTTTGATGGCCGGTGTGGGAGCCTACTTTATGCGCTTTATGCGCGGCGGCACGGACTTCCTCAAGGGCGGCAACCGCGTCGAGTGGTGGGTGGCGGGAATGGCCTCGTTCATGTCGGGGTTTTCGGTCTGGACGTTTACGGGAGGGGCGGGCTTCGCTTATCGCAACGGCGTGATCGGCATCTCGCTGATGCTTCTGGCCGTGCCCGCCTTCTTTTTCGGCTACATCGTCTTTGCCAAGCTCTGGCGACGCTCGCGCGTCACCACCGTAGTCGAATACATACGCAGTCGCTTTGGCGACGGCACACACAAGACCTTTTCATGGATGACCGCGCCGAGCCAGTTGATGTTCGGCTCGGTCAAGCTCTTTGCGCTCTCGGCCTTTATGTCGGTCGCGCTCGGCATCCCTGTTCAATATCTCATCATCATCTGCGGCGCAATCGTTCTGCTCTACACGGTGCTGGGCGGCTACTGGGCGGTCTGCTTCACGGACATGTTCCAGTTCATGTTCCTCTTCCCCGTCGCCGTTCTTCTGATGATTCTTTCGCTTCAGGACGTAGGCGGCGTGAGCGGCTTTGTCGAGCGTGCGCCAGAAGGTTTCACAAACCCGTTTGCGGGCGAATACGGCTGGCTCTTTCTGCTCGCTTACACCGTCTCGCAGACGGTCGGCTACAACAATTTCGGCAACGCGCAACGCTACTTTTGCGCCCCGACCGAGCGCGACGCGCGCAAGATCGCGCTGCTCTGCATGACGCTTTTTACCTTTGGCTCGCTCGTCTTTTACACGCCGCCTTTGGTTGCGCGCGTCGTCATGCCTGAATTGGCAACCGCCGCCAACGGATTGAAGCAGCCGACCGAAGCGGCCTATATCTCGATGGGGATGCGTCTGCTCCCGCCGGGTCTGGTCGGCGTGGTGCTCGCGGCGATGCTCGCCTCCTCGATGGCTTCGCTTTCGGCCATCAACCACGTCGTCACAGGCATCCTTGCCAAAGACCTTTATCAGGGCTACTTGCGCAAAGACGCTTCGGACAAACACATGTTGACGGCGAGCCGTCTGGCCTCGCTTCTGGTCGGCGTGGTGATGATTCTTGTCGCGCTCATCTTTTCGGGCGGCGCGACGGGAATCTTTACGCTCCTCTTTATTCTCGAATCGATCTTTCTTTTGCCGCTCGGTCTGCCTCTGCTCTACGGCATGCTCGTCAAGCGCGGCCCCTGGTGGTCGGCAGTGTTTGCCTATTCGGTGGGCGCAATCACGTCGCTTTTTGTCAACTTCTATCTCAACCGCGTTCTCGGCTGGGGATTGAACGAGACGTATCTGATCGGGATTCCGGCCATCACGACGACCATCGGATTCTTTCTCCCCGTGATGCTCGTCAAGCCAGAGGGCGAGTTTGCCGAACGCGTCGCGGCGTTCTTCCAAAAGCTCGCAACGCCGATTGATCCGGCGACAGAGCTTGGAGAAACGGGGATGTCAGGGCGCGGCCAATTGGCAATCGTCGGCAAGGTGACGACCGGCATCGGTCTCGCCTGTTTTCTGATGCTGATTGCCAACTCTTCGGGGCGCGAGCTGATGATTACGGCAATCTATGCGACGGCCACGACCCTTGTCGGCGTGGCCTTCATCATCGCCGGGCGGATGCCGCGCGCAGTTGCGCCGCTGCCTGTTCCGGCCACAACTTCTACAACAAAAAATGGCTGAAGAAACATTGAAAAAAATTGGCGCTCTGATTCTCCTCATCTGTCTCACGTCTCAACTGACGTTTGCGCAAGGCTCGGCCCGCGTCTGGGCCGTCAACGACGGCGAGAAGATCGAGCGCGACGACATGGCGAATAAGAATCGCGCGTCGAATTCCGTGTGGGACGGACAAAGGATAAAAATCTTCGGGGCGCGCAACGAGGTCGTCGCGTTTCAGTTGATCGTCGAAGCAGGCGCAGGCGAAATCAATGCCCTGTCGGTTGCGCTTCCTGAGCTTAAGCGGCGCGGCGGCGGCGCGAAGATCAGATACGCGCGCCCCGCAGCAGACCCGACCAATTATGTAGGCCGCCCCATCCAAATCTTTTCCGTCAACTACATGAACGTGACTGCACCGACGCGCGCCGATTGGGTTTGGCGGCCCGACTCGGCTGCCGCGCCGACAGACACGACGGGTTGGAAGCCCGTCCAACTGATTCCCGAAAACGCAAAACAGGGAATGGGCGGCTTTCCTCTTAAAGTTGCGGCGGGTCAAAATCAGGCCGTCTGGATTGAAATCTACACGGCGCGGACTCTACAGGCAGGCATCTACGATGGGCGCGTCGAAATCGATGTTGACGGCAGGAAGCAATTCGTTCCCCTAGAGCTTGAGCTGTTTGATTTTACTCTGCCCGATGAGAACAGCATGAATGCGATGGTCTATTACGAGCCGTCGCAGCCCGTACAATATCAGGGCCGCAACCTCGACCCGCAGTTTCACCGTTTCGCGCACCGGCATCGCGTCGAGCTTGTTCACGCTTACTCGATAGATTCGGTACGTGCGGCGCGCGGTCGTTTCGACGGCACGGATTTTACGCGCGCGCGCGGCTACGAAGGGCCGGGCGAAGGGGTCGGCAACCGGATCATCCCCGCCAGCTTTTACGGGCCGGGCAAAGAGTTTGACGAGCGCCAAAACGCATGGAAAAAATCTGACGCGTGGATGACTTTTATCAATCAGAGTTTTCCGCACGCGATTACTTTTCTTTACATGCCCGACGAGCCCGGCCCGTCCGAGTATGAATACATTCGCCGCCTTGCCGAGAACATTCATTCAAATCCGGGGCCGGGCCGCACGTTGCCCATCTTCGTCACCAAACGTTACACAAAAGAGCTCGACGGCGCGATAGACATCTGGGACACGGGGCCGCAAGGCTTCGACATCGAGCGCGCAAGGACGGAACGCGAGCGCGGTCGTCGCTACTGGATTTACAACGGCGGTCGTCCGGCTGCCGGGGCAATCGTCATCGACTCG
>CBDUCU010000512.1:0-3377 GCA_965365725.1 uncultured bacterium
TTAGAATTTCTCTGCGTCGCAATCCCTAAATCAGAAGTTTACAAGGAATAGGTTTATCTCTCATGCGTCAACTAATCTTCGTCGCACTCCTCGTGTACGCGTTGGTTTTGCCCTGTGCACCCGCCGCAAACGCATACACGCTCCAATACACCAACTCAAGTGCGAGCGTGCAGGTTAAGTGGCCAAACGGCCCCATCACTATCGCGCTCTCGGCCTCACTCAACGCGCCGCCCTCCAATATCGAGGCCACGCCAGCCGAGGTCGTAGCCGCCGCGCGCCGGGCGCTCAAACAATGGGCGGACGCGGCTAATATTCAGTTTAACGTCGTCACGACGGGTGAAGAAGACCTCGATCCGAACGACGGGACGAGCGTTATCACCGTCTCGGTAGTTAATGCCAATCAATTCAACAGCTCCAATCAGAAGGGTCGCGCACGCATTCGCTTTGATGCAAGCGGCACGATACTCGAAGGCGACGTAGGCGTTAATCCGCAAGTGCGTTTCTCGACGGATGGACGCAGCGGCACAAACGATCTTGAATCGACCTTTGTCCATGAGATCGGACATATTCTCGGGTTAGAACATTCCGGCGTAGTGGGTGCAACGATGCAACCGCGTCAGGGCGAGAACATGACGACCTACAATCTTCCCGCACTGACTGCGCGCACGCTCGCCGATGACGACCGCGCAGGCATACGCTCTATTTATGGGCCGCGCGCAGGCACGGGTTCGATCTCAGGAACGATCAATTACGCTGGCGGCAGTGCGGCCTTCGGCGCGCACGTCTGGGCCGAAGATACCGCGACGGGACGTGTGATGGGTGGGAATATCGCGCTGCCTAGCGGTGCTTACCGCATCGACGGACTTCCTCACGGCAGCTATCGTGTGATGGCTGAATATCTCAACGAGCCGGTCAACGCGGGCGAAATTGCCTCACGCAGTGGGGGCTATCAGAACCTTTCAACCGGAACTACAAGCCCTTTTCTAACAACGGAGGCCGGTACATTCAGCGTACAGGATGGTTTGACCACAAACGCTAATCTTAGCGTTACCGGAGCCAATCCTTTTCTCAACCCTTCGTTTGTCGGTATGAACAGCATACTTTCGACAATTGCCGTCCCCATCGTGCCCGGAAGGACGACAACTGTTTTGGTTGGAGGAAACGGCGTGACCGACGGTTCGAGCGCCATCCTTGCAACTCCTACCGTCAACTCACCGTTTATGACGGTCTCAAACGTTCAAAGCTTCGGTCTGGGTTTCGGAATTCCTGTCATCAGCTTTGACGTAACGGTCGCCATTACCGCCCCGCCGGGCGAGTACAGCATTCGACTTCAAAGCTCGAACGAGGTTGCCTTTGTGACAGGCGCGCTGGTCGTCGATCTACCGAACGGCGTGACAAGCGGCAACCCCATCGTTGACAACGAGACCTTCTTCGTTGCACAGCAATACCGCGACTTTCTCAATCGAGAACCGGATGCTGGCGGACTTGACTTCTGGACAAGAGAGATTACCTCATGCGGCGCAGATGCGGGCTGCCGTGAAGTCAAACGCATCAACGTCAGTGCAGCTTTCTTTCTCTCGCCTGAATTTCAAGACACGGGCTTCTGGGTCGTCAGAGCGCAACGTGTGGCCTTCGGTCGTCGCTCTGATAGCGAAACGACTCGCCTTAGCTTTGCTCAATTCATCCGTGATTCGAGACAAGTCGGCGAAGGCTTTATCGACGGACAGGCAGGCTCTTTGCAAGTGCTTGAACGCAACCGGCAAGCTTATGCGACTCAGATTGTCTCTAGCGATGAGTTTATCGCGCGTTTCCCGACCGGGCAGGGGGCCAGCCAATATGTAGGCGCTCTGTTTGCTTCGGCAGGCGTAACGCCAACTGACGGCGAGCAGCAAGAAGCGATAGACGCTTTTAATGCGGCGGGCGGCGGATTAGCCGGTCGTGTCGCTGCGTTTAGAAAAGTGACTGAATCCTCTTCGGTCAGGACGGCAGAGTTTCGGACGGCGTTTGTCCTGATGCAATACTTTGGTTACATGCGCCGCGACCCGGATCAATCGGGCTATAACTTCTGGCTCTCAAAGCTCAATCAATTCAACGGCAACTACGTCGCCGCAGAGATGGTCAAGGCCTTTATCGTCTCAAGCGAATATCAAGAGCGTTTCGGACAATGAAGGCGGAAGCATGCAGGATGAATCAGTAGACAAAAGCCAGAATGAAATAAGCGGGCTGCGAGCGTTTTCTTCTTTCTTTTGTCTACTGACTTCCGAGTTCTGACTCGCTGTTGTCACTTCACCCCTCGTCCTTTCGCCTTGCGTGCTGCTTTCTCCGGCAACGTTTGCGGCGCAGGCTGCGTCTTTAGCTTTAAGCGTTCGGAAAAGAAGCAGGTGAAGGCTGTCAAGACGGTTGCGGTTGCAGGATGCACAGGCGCGAAGTCGCTTTGGCTTGCGCTCGCAAGGTCTGACGCTTAAAATGCCTGTCTTTGACTCTTCGGCGCGCGCATGATCCATGCAATTTTAATTTCGTCGAGAGCTTGAGAAGCATTCTACTTGCCCGCACGTCTCCCTTGTTGGGCCAAGTCTCTAAGCAATTATGTTGATCCGGTTCGGAGGACTCTTCGTGAAGCAAGCTTTTGGTCTGTCTAGGCTCGGCTCTATGGCCGCCCTCTTCGCGCTCGTTGCGCTCTGCGGTTCGCTCGCAGCTGTGCAGGCGCAAACGGCCTCGGCCACCCCCGACAGCGTCATCGTGCAGATCGCCAACACCGCGTCGGTCGCGCCTTTTACGCCCACGCCTGCCGCCTCGCCATCGCCTACGCCTGCCGCCGCCACACAGCGCAGCAGCTTCGCGCAGGACGTGAGCGGCAACGCGCGCTTTGTCGTCATGGAGTCAACCGGCGACATCTCGACCGAGCGCACGGACTCGCGCAACAACGTTGACGGCAACGTCGAAATCTTTCTCTTCGATTATGCGCAGCGACGCATCTTTCAGATTACAAACACGCGCCACGCGCTCAAAAACACAGGCGCGTCGCCGCAAGACCCGACCAACGTCGAAGTCGATGTGCGAAATCTGCGCCCGATGATCAGCCGCGACGGTCGCTATATCGTCTTTTCTTCAAACGCCTACAGCGATGCCGACCCGTCGCTTTCGCCGAGGAATTTTGACGGCGAAGCAAACGAAGCGGCGCTCAAGGCCGACGGCAACATGGAGATTTTTATCTACGAAGTTCCCGCCGTCGCAGACGCAAACCTTTCGTCGGGCGCGGAAGTTCCTGCGGTCAGCGAAGTCAGGAGGGCCAGGCTGACGCAGTAGCCACGGATTTTTGGATTCATGCGTTGCCGACAAACGCCTTTCCGGCGGCCGGAATTCCCGGGCCGCCGCTT
>CBDUCU010000513.1:0-3340 GCA_965365725.1 uncultured bacterium
GCCGATTGTCGTCGTCCCTGACGAACGTTTTATCGTTCGTTCCTATTCGCCTCAAGAGACAATCGCGGGCGGTCGCGTCATCGACGCGCACGCCGCCAAGCGTCGTGGACGCGAGCGTCAGGCGGCACTTACGCGCCTCGCTTCATTACTCGAGACGGACGAACCGCAAAGACTCGCAGCATTTGTCGAAATGTCGGGCGGGCGCGGGATTCCCCATTCTGAAGCGGCGGCGCAGATGGGTTGGCCCGACGAAGTGCTCAACGATGCGCTCGCCGCAGCAGCGCGCACTTCAAGCACGATCATCGATGCAGAAGGCGTACTTGTCGGAAGCGAGGTTTTTAATCGTCTGTTGCAAGCGTCGCTTGAAGAGGTCGAGGCTTTTCATCGGCGCGAGCCTCTGGCGCGCGGGCTGGCGCGCGAGACGTTGCGCGAGCGAATTTTTGCGCACGCTTCGCCGGAAGTCTTCCGCGCCGTCATGCAAAAGGCTGAAGAGACGGGAGCGCTCATTGCCGAGCGCGACGTTGTGCGTTCCGCCCGACACAGTATTTCTCTCTCGGCTGAGGATGAAGCCTTGCGCGAGCGTCTGGAAAAAATCTTTCTCGACGCGGGGCTCGAACCGCCCGCGCTTGCAGACGCGCTCGAACGTGCAGAGGCCAAAGCGCGCATCGCGCAGGCGCGAAAGATTCTGCAACTGCTTGTTGACGGGGGGCGGCTGGCGCGCGTCCGCGAAGACCTCTTTTTCCACCGCGACGCAGTCGACCGCCTTGTCGCCTCGCTCCGCGACTATGCGGCAGGCGGCGCCCCTGAAAGGCTCATCGACGTGCCCGCCTTCAAGACGCTCTCAGGAGTTTCGCGCAAGTATGCCATCCCGCTTCTCGAATACTTTGACCGCGCCGGCATCACGCGTCGCGCCGGCGACCGGAGAATAATTTTGTAGAGGCTAGCTTTGAGCTCTTTTGTCAGTTGCCAGTAGTCCTTTGTCAGTTGTTTTGTGATGGGTTCGCTTGTCGCTTTCGCTGAAACCTCAAGGCAGCTTGCGAATCGAACGGACAACAGAGAGCTTTTAGACGAAAAGCTTCAAAACCCTTGCTTCTCATCTACGAGGGCGGTAACATAGCGGCGCATCAGAACAGTCTCAAACGTACCCGGCAACATTCTTAATTAGTTCTACACCAGAACGGGCTTTATCTTTCAAGCCGCTAGTTTAGTAAGCTAGCGAACGTTGGAGGTTCAAGATGAAGAGCATGTTGGATGTCGTGCTTGGGATCGTCGCATTGGCCGCGCTCGTCTTCGCAATTTACGAGTTTTATATCTTTGCCACTGCGCCGGGGGCCGAAGGGCCGCGCTCAAATCTGTATATGGCTATCGCAGGAGCAGTTGTTCTCTGCGTCTGCGTTCTGGCCATCTTCCTGCGACATTCGGGCGCTGAAGAGGAGATACACATCACGCAATGAGCGCACAAGCCGCCGATTGAAGGCAATCCGCCTGCACGATAGAATGCTGCGGGTCTGTGGCAGATGGCTCGTGCGCGCGGGCATGCGGTGTTTGCGTGTGGCAGTTTGCCAGATTTTCTTGATTTTCTGATGCCGTCTGCATCCGACCGGGATACGTCCCAACGCGTGATGCAGGCGGCCTTTTGCTTGCGCTTGATCTGCCACTGAATTGACAGGAGAATCTTTCCCCGATGCCAAATGCCTGGATTTCGACTCTAGCGCTTCAGACGGAGCCTGTCCGTATGTCGGCCTCTTTTATCGTGGTTGTGTTGGTCTTACTGATCGGGGGCGGAATCGGTTGGCTCGTTGCCTCAGTGCTTGGATTTTCACGCGCACGCGCCTTTGGCCCTTCGACGCGCTGGTTTGCAATGTCGGCGCTCTGTCTATTGCTCTACCATCTACAATGGTTCTTGTGGGTCGTTTTTGGTCTTAACGAACGCGACACGGATCGTTTGCTCTCCGTCGGCTCATTCTTCAATCTCTTTGTTGCGCTTGGAAGCGTCTGCTCCATCATCGGCTTCGTGCAACTCAATAGACAGGATGATTGAGAATCAGGGCGAAAGTAAAAAAGGCGAAAGGTAAAAGTGAAGAGGCGAATCGCTCCAACTTTTACCTTTCGCTTTTTTACTTTTGCGCGCTTAACCTTTGCGCTCAGCGTAGCTCGCGTGCGGCCTCGCGTGCGTAGTAGGTGATGATGATGTCGGCACCGGCGCGCCGGATGCCCGTCAGCGTCTCCATCATCACACGTCGCTCGTCGATCCATCCGCGCTCGCCCGCCGCCTTGATCATCGAATATTCGCCCGACACCTGATAAGCCGCTAACGGCAAATCAAAACGCTCGCGGATGAGACGCACGATGTCGAGATAAGCTCCGGCTGGTTTGACCATCAGCATATCCGCGCCTTCCGCATAATCGATCTCGGCCTCGCGCAGAGCCTCGCGCGTATTGGCTGCGTCCATCTGATATGCGCGCCGGTCGCCGAATGCGGGCGCACTGTCAGCCGCGTCGCGAAAAGGCCCGTAAAAGGCCGATGCGTATTTCACGGCGTAAGACATGACGGGGACATGCTCGAAGCCCGCGCCGTCCAGAGCTTCGCGGATTGCGCCGACCTGTCCATCCATCATCGCCGAGGGCGCTATCACGTCCGCGCCAGCCTCCGCCTGACTGACGGCTGTGCGCGCGATCAATTCGAGCGACTCGTCGTTTAAGACCTCGCCTTCGCGCACCACGCCGCAATGTCCATGCGATGTGTATTCGCAGAGACAGGTATCGGCAATAACGACCATCTCAGGCACGACGCGACGGACGGCGCGCACGGCCTCCTGCACGATGCCGTCGCGAGCGTAAGCGCCTGTGCCCGTTTCATCCTTCGACTCTGGCAGACCAAAGAGGATCACTGCCGGCACGCCTACGTCGAATGCTGCTGCCGCCTCGCGCGCGATTTCATCAACTGACAGATTAAAGACCCCCGGCATCGAAACGACTTCGCGGCGCACTTCCTTGCCTGTGCAGGCAAAAAGCGGCAGCACCAGATTGTCGCGCGACAGGCGGGTTTCGCGCACGAGTCGTCTCAATCCCTCGCTTCGTCGCAATCGTCTCGGTCTATGAACAAGCTCACGCATTAAGCAAATCACCTCACAAAAGATAAAAACAGAGTTTGATGATACCCACTATCGGACAGCCCCGCAAACCACAACCGCAACATACAACTAGCAACTTATTTTGCTCGCTTGACCTTTAATTTTACGCCCTTATAATTAGCCCCCGACCTCATGGCGGGGTAGCTCAGCCGGTTAGAGCGCGGGATTCATAACCCCGAGGTCGGGAGTTCAAGTCTCCCCCCCGC
>CBDUCU010000514.1:0-3330 GCA_965365725.1 uncultured bacterium
TCTTCGCCGATCTTTTCGGAGGCGGTAGGACTGAGAAAGAGCCGCCGCGTCCGATGCCGCAACGCGGCGCGGACATCGAGATGCCGCTTGCGCTCTCGTTCGAGGAGTCCGTGACGGGGATGACGACAAACATCACCGTCAATCGTTCCGAACAGTGCTCGCGCTGCAACGGCGCGGGCGACGCAGGCGGCGCGCTTGTCGTCTGCACAACCTGCAACGGCTCTGGACAGGTGCAGAAGGCTGGCGGTCGTCTGCGCTTTGCGCAGGAGTGTGCAGACTGCAATGGCGCGGGCAAGCGCCGTACTCCGTGCGCCGTCTGTCATGGAAGAGGGACAGTGCCAAAGACCGAACAGGTCAAGGTGCGCATTCCGGCGGGCGTTGACACGGGCTCGCGCGTGCGCGTGCCCGGCAAGGGCGAAGGCGGGCGTATGGGAGCGCCGCCCGGCGACCTCTTTATCATCACAAACGTCGGAAGTCACAAGCACTTTACGCGCAAGGGCGACAACATCTACGTCACCGTTCCCATCACCGTGCCGGAGGCCGCGCTCGGCGCGAGGATCGAAGTGCCGACCATCGAGGGCAAGGCGCAACTGCGCATCCCGCCCGGCACGCAGTCGGGACAAAAGTTTCGCCTGCGCGAGCGCGGCGTACCGTCTCTCAGAAACCCGCAGGCGCGCGGCGATCAATTTATCGAAGTGCAGGTCACGCTGCCAAAAGTCGTCTCCGAAGAGACCAAAGAGCTTCTGCGCAAGTTCGCTCAGATCAACTCTGAGAACCCGCGCACTGGGATGGGACTTGAATAAGCGTTTAGCGATTAGCCGTTAGCTTTCAGCCAGAAGTTTTCAGCTAACAGCTAATCGCTAACAGCTAACAGCTTTTTATGAAACGCAGCAAGAGTCGCACATACACCATTAGCGCGGTTGCCGCGCAGTATGAGATACACCCGCAGACGCTTCGTCTCTACGAGCGCGAGGGGCTACTCAAGCCTTCGCGCTCGGAGGGCAACACGCGGCTCTACACGGACGCGGACATCGAACGGCTCGAAGTGATTCTAAGTCTTACGCGCGATCTCGGCGTAAACCTCGCCGGTGTTGAAATCATCCTCAACATGCGTGAGAAGATGGACGCGATGCAGCGTGAATTTGAACGTTTCTTCTCCTATCTACAGGCGCACGCCGAAGAGTTTTCGCACATCACCGAGATGCCTCCGCCCGAAGCTGGCGCGCTCGTCCCCACCTCGCGTTCCGCTAAACTCGCGCATCGACGCATTAATCGACAGTAATCAAATCCGCCGCCGCGCAGATGCTTAAACTTCGACGCACGCGCGCAAAAAATTCTCTTGTCTTCTCCCTAGAGCGGGTATAAAGTTCACGCCCCGTAAGGCGTGCTTCCGGGCGCTTCGCTCACCTCATCCAACACGTTTCACGCCGGATCGCCTAAGCACCGCGAAATTTCTCAAGAGCGAAGCCGTCTGTTTATCATCGCGCGCGAGTCGTGCAAAGGCTTGCTTAGCGCGTGCGCCAGTCCGTCAACCTTCACCGTTTGCGGAGGACAAAAATGAATCGCCTCACCCTAAGCCGCTTTGCTGCGCAGAAAATCCTTCACATTTTTATCTTCTTGTTGTTGACCACCTGCAGCACTTTCACAGCCGACCTGCATGCACAGGATTTGGACGATGTAACATTTGGCGGTCGCGTGGTGGATGAGCGCGGCGCAAGCATCGTCGGCGCGAGCGTGACAGCGACGCTTTTATCGACGAAGGCCGAGCGCACGATTGCGACCGACGGCGAGGGCCGCTTCCGTCTCGTAGAGCTTTCGCCGGGCACTTACACCTTGCGCGTCAGCGCAGAGGGGTTTGCGTTTGAAGAGAGAAGAGGACTCACGACCGTTGCAGGACAAAACGTGCAGTTGGATTTCGTCCTGCGCCCTGCGGGCGTAACGGGCGAGACGGTCGTTGTGAGCGAAGCGGACGCGCCGACAATTGATACGACGCGCACCCTCGTCGGCGGCACAGTCACGCGCGGAGAAATCGAATCGCTTCCTGTGCTAACGCGCTCGCCGCTCGATCTTATCTTTCTTCTATCGGGCGTGACCGAAGAACCTCTCTCGACGCGCAATGCAGCCGAAGACCGCGACCCATCGGGGCGCTCGACGCGCGAGCGCCGAAGCGCAACACCCGAAGAGTCAGGCTCGTTCGCGCTCTCGGGCGGCCCCGCCTATTCAAACAACATCACGATTGACGGCCTTGACAACAACGACGACCGCGCCGCCGTCGAGCGCTTCCAACCCTCGCTTGAAGCAATCGAAGAGGTACAGGTCGTTACCAATCAGTTTTCATCCGAGTACGGACGCGCTTCGGGCGGTCGAATCAATTTGCGCACGCGCGGCGGCTCAAACAACTTGCGCGGTCGTCTCTTCTATTTCTTTAGAGATGAAGGGCTGGATGCGAACACGTTGCAGGCGCAATTACATCACCCGATTTTATAGGAATATTCGATGGTAGGGATGTCCGTGCGCGCGGCGCGCAGGACGACGATGCGCTCGACGAGGTGGTCAAGAATCTCACGCTTGCGGCGGTCGTCCGTGTCGGCGTGTTTGAGCGAGCGACGCAGGCGGCGCAGAGTTGCGCCCTGAGCCGTCAACTGCGCACTCGCTTGCGCCCGGCGCTGCTCGGTCTGAGCGGCGCGGTCGCGTTCGGCTTCAAGCGTCTCGATCTCGGTGCGGAGGCGTGCAAGCGAGCGGACGGCATCCTCTTCGTCGATTGCTCCGCGCACAAGCAGGTCGCTTACGCGCGCCTTCTCGCGTCGCCTTTCGTCGAGCGCGGCGGCAACCGCTTCAACGTTCGTCTCGGCTGACGGCGCGTGATTGTCTCGCGCGGCGACGACTTGACGAATCTCGTCGAGCGTCGCGTCGATTGACTGAAATCGTTTTCGACACCACATCCATACCGCATCTTCGAGGTCTAAGGCGTTAATCATCAGCACGCCGCATGCGCCGCGTTTGGCGTACACCGAATTGCAACGGTAGTAATAGACCGACTTCTGATGAGGGCGTTTGGTGTTAGGGCCGGCGCAGAAGCCGCACAGCGCCAGATGGCAGCGCCCGCAGCGCAGAAGCCCGCGCAGCCAGTAGAGGCGTTTTGAGTTTCTATCCGAGAACGTAGTGTTGCGCTCGGTAATCGCGGCGGCCATCTCAAACTCCGAGAGAGTGACGATGGCGGGGGCTTGCTTAACGATGCGCGATTCAGAAGGCGACGGCGCGCGGTTGGTTCTGCTCTGATAGCCAGAAGTTTTAGGCCACTCCCACCGTCCTATATATAGAGCGTTGCGC
>CBDUCU010000515.1:0-3326 GCA_965365725.1 uncultured bacterium
CGTGCCCGAAGGCTTCGAGACGCCGCAGCAGATTTTCGGCGACGAGCTTTACGAAATCTATTATCGCTTTCTCGAAACCGAAGACGAGTATTTCGATTATGCGCCCGCGCCAAAACCTCCGCAGGGACGCTGGCGCATCTACGGGCTGGGGCTGCCGGAAAAAATTCTCAGAAAGGTCTATTGGGAAAACGCAGCCCGTCTCTTGGGCATTAGCTCATAACGCGTGAACAGCCTTGTTGAGAGACGCGCCGATAGCGCGTCTCTCAACAATCAAATGCGACAGTAAATCGCTTTATCGATAGAGACTTTCCAAAGGGTCTTGCGATGTCAAAGCTTTCAAGAAGAGAGTTTCTCCTGACGAGCGCTATGACGGCGGCGGGTGCCACATTCGTCGGGCGCGAGGCGCACGCACAATCTCCGCTCAAAACGCCAAAGCCGGCTCGCTCGGTCGATGTCGCGCTTTACGGGCGCGCGCAGGATTTGAAAGACGAGGTTGTGAGCTTCGGCCTTCCGCTTCCGCCCCGTTTTCTAAACGATGCGGGACGCGTCAAAGTCGTCGATGAAAAAGGCGTTGAGATTGCGGCGGCAATTCGCTCGCTTGAGCCCTGGCGAATGGGCGGGCGCGACGGCTCTATTCGCTCCCTGCTCGTTCAATTCACGTCTGATTTTAGACGCGAGCAGACAAAGCGCGTCCGCGTGCTTTTTGACAAGTCGCCGAAAAAGCGCAACGAGAAGTTTGTCTCCGTAGAAGAGACGCTGATTGATCGAGAGGGTTTGCAAGGGCCGCGCGTGCTTGCCGTGCTGCCCGCCCGTTGGCTCTGCGATTCGTGGGTCGTAGGGCCGCAAACGCCTGCCTCCGAGTCGGGCGAATATGCGGCTTACGATAGTTTTGTTGAGCGAAATTTTCCCGGCTCGCTTGCCTACCTAGACAGCCGCGTCTATCACGAATGGCTCTACGACCGCCCCGCAAATTATTTCAAGATGTACGCGCGCACGGGCGACCGGAAATTTTTCGAAGCCGGATACAGGGCCGCGCACTTTATGCGGCTCAACACTGAGATGGAAGGCGCAAACGCCGGCATATTTAAGTTGAAGGGCGCGGACTTAAAGTACGTCTATCCGCGCGCGATGCACCTGCACTACCTTCTGACCGGCGACGAGCGCGCGCGCGAAGCCGGGTTGTTGATGGCGCGCTACTGTCTGAAGAATACCGATCCAGTCTATCGTCCGGGGAATCTCACGCCGAGCGAAATCGGCGTTGACCCGGAAAAGAACCGCACGTTCTGGTCGCTCAGACATCAGGGTTACGGGCTGCTCGGCATCCTTCACGGTTGGGAACTGACGGGCGAGCGAGTGTATTGGGAGAAGGCGAGCGCGTGCGTCGACGCGTATTACAGGCATCAACTGCAACCGCCCGACGGTCGAGCGCCCGACGGCTCTTTGCGGCAGGACTGGTCGCTTTACGACCCGAACGAAGCGAGCTACAAGGGCGCGACCTCGGCCTGGATGATGGCGCTACTGTTAGACCCGCTCTTTATGTATTGGACGATGACGGGAGACAAACGCATCCCGGAGATGTGTGTTAAGTGGTGCGATTTTCTCGACCGTCAGGGGATGACTCCCGACGGGTCGAAAGCCTTCTACGTTATCAACTGCTTTGCGCGCGACAATGCAAAAGAGCCGCCCGGCGAATTAGGGCCGGACATGGAGATGCACAACCCTGAAGTTGCATACATGTTCGCTATGGGAATGTTCTTTACAAAAGACACAGCGCGGCGCGCCGCTTACCGCAAGCGTTTTGACAAAGTGTTTCCGCTCGCCGTCGCGCTCAACGTCAACCGTCCGGCTCGCGCGTTTAGCTGGGCCTTCCAGTTCTCAAGTCAGCTCGTCTATTTCATGCAAAGCGCCGGACGCGCTTGAGGCCGTAAACGTTCAGCAAGCTAATCGAGGATGAGAGAAAGCGTTTATCCAAAATTGATTCGCGCAAAGTTGATACGCGTTGTCTTGTTGACGGTATCGCTTTTTGCGTCCGTCGTCGTCGTTTCTCCTTCGCAGACGCGTGCTGGTACTAAAACCGCTTCAAAGGAAGAACGCTTTGAGGTCGTTGTCCAAAACAACGTGCGCGTCAAGATGCGCGACGGCGTGACGCTCGCCGCAGACATCTATCGTCCAAAGTCCGCAGGCAAATTTCCCG
Organism: uncultured bacterium; assembly: GCA_965365725.1. Classification (GTDB taxonomy): domain Bacteria; phylum Acidobacteriota; class Blastocatellia; order Pyrinomonadales; family Pyrinomonadaceae; genus DASQDT01. The sequence continues at coordinate 2,195 of CBDUCU010000515.1, forward strand.
TCCTCGTCCAGCGCACGCCCTACAGTCGCAAAGGCGATACAGCGATGGCGCTTGAGTTGGCTGCTAACGGTTATGTCGTCGTTTTGCAGGATGTGCGCGGGCGCTTCGATTCGGGCGGCGAGTTCTATCCATTTATGCATGAAAGCGCGGATGGATTCGACACGGTCGAATGGGCGGCGGCGCTTGAATATTCAAACGGCCGCGTCGGGATGTTCGGCGGCTCTTATGTCGGCGCAACACAGATGCTCGCGGCGATGGCGCGCCCGCCGCACCTCGAAGCCGTCTTTCCTTACGTGACGGCTTCCGAGTATTACGACGGGTGGACTTATCAAAGCGGCGCGCTGATGCAGTGGTTCGCAAGCTCCTGGACTTCAAACCTCGCCGTCGACACGCTCCGAAGGAAAACCTCCGAGCGCTCGCGTCCCAAAGATTGGGTCGCCCGTTTGCCCGTAGAGAACTATCAATTGCTCGACCCTGCGCCCACGCGCGACCTCGCGCCTTACTTTCAAGACTGGTTGCGACACGAGCAAAACGATTCATACTGGCGACGCTGGAAAATCTCAGATCACTATGGCCGGATGAACATCAAGAGTCTGCATGCGGGCGGCTGGAACGACCTCTTTATCAAAGGCTCGATAAAAAATTACATGGGGCTTCGCGCGGAAGGCGCAACCGAGAGCGTGCGCGAAGGGCAGCGTCTCATCGTCGGCCCCTGGGCGCATGCGCCGACATCTTCAGAAGGCAAGATCGGCGACGTGATATATGGCAAAGCGGCTGTCCTCAACATGACCGCGACAGCGTTGAAATGGTTCGACTACGCGCTCAAAGATAAACAGAACGAATACGCGACCGCGCCGCCCGTCTCGATCTTTGTGATGGGCGAGAATCGTTGGCGCGCCGAGCAGGAGTTTCCACTGGCGCGCACGCGCCACACGAAATACTTTCTCCGCTCTGCGCGCGGCGCAAACGGCCCGCAAGGCGACGGGCGGCTTGATACGTCTGCACCGGACGACGAGCGGCCCGACGCGTTTGTTTATGACCCATTGCGCGCTGTGCCGACCATCGGCGGCAGACTTTGCTGCGGCGACGCAATCCCGCCCGGGCCTTTCGACCAGCGTCCGAACGAGACGCG